>DATJGV010000032.1:0-5328 GCA_035494575.1 Pyrinomonadaceae bacterium
CGAGAAGCAGGAGATGAATGCTCCTGAACAAGACTCTGCGATAGCGCTTAGGCAGAACTTTAACGCTCTCGCGATCTTTGCCCCGTCGGTCAAGACCGATTCGAACGGCCGCGCCGTGGTCAATGTTAAATTGCCCGACAATCTGACGCGCTATCGCATCACAGCGGTTTCGGTCGATACGGGCAGACGATTCGGAAAAAGCGAAGCGAACATCACGGCGAAACAGCCATTAATGGTTCGCCCGTCCGCGCCGAGGTTTATGAACTTTGGTGACAAGATACAGCTGCCGGTGGTGATCCAGAACCAAACCGATAAAGACATGGCCGTGGACATAGCAGTTCGTGCAACGAATGCCGAGCTCGAAGTCGGAAACGCGAGTGTGAACGAGCGTGCTTCTTTGTCGAACGGTGATGGCACGCTTCCTAACGATCGCGTTTCTGCCGTTGGCAAGCGAGTTTTGGTCAAGGCTAACGATCGCGCCGAGGTGCGTTTCCCCGTCGCGGCGATGAAGGCGGGAACGGCGCGGTTCCAGATCGCTGTTAGTTCAGGCAATTTCTCCGACGCGGCGGAGATCTCGCTGCCCGTCTGGACGCCGGCGACGACCGAGGCTTTCGCTACCTACGGCACTACGGATGAGAATGGTACGATCGTCCAGCCGGTGCAGACGCCGGGCGATGTGTTTCCGCAATTCGGCGGGCTTGAGGTTACGACTTCATCGACGCAGCTGCAGGAACTGACCGACGCGTTCATTTATCTCTATCGCTACCCGTTCGAGTGCTCCGAACAGATCTCGTCACGGATGATCTCGATCGCGGCGCTCAAGGATGTGCTGTTCGCATTCAAGGCCAAAGAGATGCCGTCCGAGACAGAGATAAAATCAAGCTTCGATAAGGACATAAAAATTCTGCAATCGCGGCAGCGTTCGGACGGCAGCTTTGGCCTTTGGACGCAGGAGCGCGAACGCTACGAATATCCGTTCCTTACGGTGCACGTCGCTCACGCTCTAGCGCTGGCAAAGGCCAAAGGTTACAAGGTGCCGGACGAGATGCTCAACAGGACAAAGCCTTATCTAAAGGATATTGAAAAGCATTACGACGAATGGTACAAAACCGCGCCGCAAGTGCGCTGGACGATATCGGCTTACGCGTTATACGTCCGCGACCTGATGGGCGATAAGGACACCGCAAAGGCCAAGGAGCTGCTGAAGGAAGCAACCATCGAGAAGATGCCGTTCGAAGCGTTAGGCTGGGTGTTGTCCGTTCTTGCGAACGATCCGGAATCGAAACCCGAGGTCGATGCTATTGTGCATTTCCTGATGAACCACACGACGGAAACCGCCGCGGCCGCTAATTTCGTAACCGATTACGGCGACGGCCAGTGGCTGATAATGTACTCGAACCGGCGAGCCGACGGCGTGCTGCTCGAAGCTCTCATTAAACTCGAAGGCGGAAACGCGAGTGTGAACGAGCGTGCAACCGCTCAGCAAGACGGCACGGTTTCTGATGGTCGCCTCTCCGCGCGTGATCTTATTCCTAAGCTCGTTCGTGGCCTGCTCGATCACCGCAAAGCCGGCGCATGGTCGAGCACGCAGGAGAACGTCTTTATCCTGCTCGCCCTCGATAAATACTTCAACGCGTTCGAGAAGGTCACGCCGGATTTTGTCACGCGGATCTGGCTTGGAAACACCTACGCCGGCGAAGAGGCGTTCAAGGGCCGCTCGGTCGATTCGAACCTGTTGAATATTCCGATGTCATACCTTGTAGATCAGGGCAGAACGGCGAACCTGCTCATCGATAAACAAGGCCCCGGCCGATTGTATTACCGCATCGGAATGAAATACGCGCCTAAAAACCTGAAGCTCGACCCCGCGGATTACGGCTTCACCGTTCTGAGAAAATACGAGGCGGTCGATAACGCCGACGACGTCAAGCAAAACGCCGACGGTTCGTGGACGATCAAATCGGGCGCGCGGGTTCGTGTTCGTTTGACCATGGTCGCACAGGCTCGGCGATATCACGTCGCGTTGGTAGATAACCTGCCTGCGGGATTGGAAATTCTGAATCCGGAACTTGCGACGACCGAGGCGATACCGGCGGACGACAAGCCGGACACGTCGGTTGTCGAATATGGCAGCCGCTCGTACGGCTACGGCTCATGGTGGTGGCGGCGATACTGGTTCGAACATCAAAATTTCCGCGACGAGCGGGCCGAGGCGTTCGCGTCGCTGCTGTGGGAGGGCGTATACAATTATTCGTATGTTACACGCGCCACAACACCCGGCGAATTCGTCGTGCCGCCGGCAAAGGCTGAGGAGATGTATCACCCGGAAACGTTCGGGCGGACGGGGACGGATTTTGTGAAGGTAGAATAGATTCCCTAACATCGGGTTAACCACGGAAAGCGCGGAATTATTTTGCCGTCTTTTCCGTGGTTTGATTTTTAAATAGCGGTTGCATCTCTATATTTTCCTTGCCTTTGCGGCTGGGTGTTATGGTAGGCTTTTCTATTATGAAAGTTTTGTCCATTTTGGTTCTCGCGCTGTCGTTTTGCGCGAGCGCTTTTGCTCAATCCGATTTTCAAGAGATGCTTGATGCGGCGCGGGCCTTCGACCAGGCCGCTGCCGACAAGGGCACAAAGCCTGCGTACCTTGAATTTTTAGCAGACGATTCGACTATTTTTCGTCCCGGGGCGGTTAACGGAAAAGAGTTTTGGAATTCGCGAAAGGATTCTGCTGCGGAACGCCTGGTCCGCAACATCAGCTATACCGACATCGCGGCGAACGGCTTGCTTGGCTACACCACCGGCAGTTGGCAGCTTTACCCGAACGGCCAGAAGAATCCCGCGACAAAATTTGGCCAATACGTAACCGTCTGGGAAAAACGCGGCGATAAATTTCGCGCGACACTGGACATTGTTATCACGCACGACCAGATGCCGATCTCCGATACAAAGGCGATCTTGCCGACCAACGGTATTAAAGACATGAACGAACGCGGATGGTCGCCCGCCGACGCGTCGATGAATTTCCTGCGTGCCAGCATGACTAACGAGGAGTTAAGCGGGGCCTACAAAAAATTTGCCGCGGATGATGTGCGGCTGCTCCGCGACCGCGAGCCGCCGATCATCGGCAAAAAACGCGTAGTGGAGGAAACACGCCATTACAAATCCGTTTCGTTCCCGCGAAAGGTCGCGTTGTTCCAGTCGGCCGACATGGCCTATACCTGGAACCCGTGCAAATTTGAGAACAGCAATGAGGGTACCGAAGAGGGAAACTGCCTTCACATCTGGAAGCTTCGCGATAAGAAATGGTGGATCGTCCTCGGCGTTTTCGCCCCGATCGCCAACGAGATGAAGCCGCAGCTTAAGACAAAATATAAAGGCAAAGATACAAAGCAGTAAAAATAAAGACGGGAAGAGAGGATCTTTCTTCCCGCCTTTTCTCAGCCCTCAGAAGTCGCAAAAAGCTTGAAAAAGCCCTTCCACCGCAACTCCGTTCAGGCCGATCCCTTTCCGCATCAAAAAACGGCCAGATCGCCGACAAAACGGCCTAATCGCGCTATTTAGAATCGACCACAGACCGCGCGGTCAAAACAGCTTCGCAAAAACGCTATACAAAGACAGTCAAATTAGGGTTCGGCACGATTTTATCGCAGGTCAGAGCGGTCGTCAACAGATTTTTTGAAAACGGAGGGTAATGAGGATATTCCGATAAACACTGTTTTTGCAATAGTTACGTTTTTACGGAAAATGTTCCTAAAAAAAGCCCTCATTTAGCCATTTAAAAAGTATAAGAATTTTCAATCGGAGGTATTATTTTCAGTTGACAAGGGTTGCTTATAGGACTATAAGTTTGATTGCCCCTATATGCGTTCCCGTTCCGGTCACGCAAACCTGAACTTCTTTTCAGGTGATATTTTCGCAAAATTTATACTTTTGGTTCCCGATTAATGCGGCTTTATACCAGTAAAGCATTACTAAAAAAATAGCAAGGGAGTGAAAATGAAGAAATATCTTTTCTCAATCGGCACGATCATCCTTTCAGTCGTGCTTGTATTCAGCGTTTTTGCACAACAGGGCGACCGCGACCTGATCAAGGTGCCGCACGGTATCAATCCCAATTCCAAGTCACCGAACTTTCCGGGATTTTCGTTAGCAACGGGCGGCACGCGAAAGGCCACGGCGTTGGTCGATCACGGTGGCCCGCTTATCGGTACTCCAACTATCTACATTATTTGGTATGGCAACTGGAGCCGTAATAACGGCAGTATCGGAGATACACCGGCGGGGCAGGCTTTGATCCGCCAGTGGGCTCACGATATTGGCGGCAGCCCATACTATCAGTTAAATACCAGTCTTTCTGCTTCGAGACAGGCAATATCCGGCGATGTTAACTTTACATCCACTACGAACGAAACTTCCGATAGCGGCAAGACCAGTCTCTCGGATGGCGACATCCAGGCAGTTGTGGGAAATGCAATTACCAGCGGCCGTCTACCTTATAACTCTAATGGGGTATATTTCGTTATCACATCATCGGATGTCACGGCCAGCTCCGGATTCTGCACGCAGTACTGCGGATGGCATACTCATGGAAGCATAAGCGGAGTGGGCAACGTACGTTATTCCTTTGTCGGTAATGCCGCAAGATGCTACAGCGCCTGTGCGGCCCAATCGACGAAAAGCCCGAACGGCTTGCCGGGGATCGATGCCGCTATTTCTGTTCTTTCACACGAATTGGAAGAAGCAAATACCGACCCGGACCTGAACGCCTGGTACGCTCGTACCGGTTACGAAAACGCAGACGAATGCGCCTGGACGTTCGGTCACGCTCAGTTTACGGTTCCTTCAGCAGATCCGCTTATCAACGGTTCTTGGGCGAATATGACCATGAACGGGCATTATTACCTGATTCAACGAAATATCCTGAAGACAGGCGGCAATTTTTATTGCATGGTCAACGACACACAAAACTAATACAGTGTCGAAAATTTAGGCGTTCAGCGCCAAGATATTGCAAAATATCGAGGCGCTTTTTATCGTGCTTAAAAGATGGAATTTGGCTGCGTCTCATAAATAAAACCGTTTACTACGCATGCAAAACGCGGTAAAATAGGGAGCCGGGTTTGTTGGCAGCCGGTGTGAAATTTCCGCCAACAGACGATATTTGAAAATCTTAATTTGTGTTTGTTAGTGCTGTTTGGTGCGGGTTAGCGGTTTTACGTGTTGCCGAATTGCTCGAACTACGAACAAATACGAAGAGACACGAAAGAGAACTCAAATCCGCAATCCCAAATTCGGTTGGGACAGTGGGACAAATGGGACAAGAGC
>DATJGV010000033.1:0-7281 GCA_035494575.1 Pyrinomonadaceae bacterium
TTTGCGGATAAGGACGCGGTCGTGGGCTTCCATCGGGAAACCGGTCTGGCCGTCGAGCGTCAGCACGACGCCTTCATTGCCGTTCATTAGTTTCAGTTCGATCTCCGCGGTGTCGGGTATGACGATCGGCCGGTTTGTCAGCGTAAACGGGCAGATAGGCGTGAGAACCACGGCGTTCATTGACGGGTAAACGATCGGGCCGCCGGCAGAAAGGTTATACGCCGTTGAGCCAGTCGGCGTTGCGACGATCAGTCCGTCCGAGCGGAATGAATTTACAAAAAGGTCGTTGAGGCTGACCTCGATCTCGATGATCCGCGCAAGTGCGGCCTTGTTTATTACGACGTCGTTTAGGACACGGCCGCCCGCAAGTTTTTTGTCGGCACGCCAATGTTCGGCGTCGAGCATAACGCGGCGGTCGATCTCGAAATTGCCGTCAAAGATCAGCTCCAGCGTGGGAAACATTTCCTCGATGCGAAAATCGGTGAGATAACCGAGGCTGCCGTAATTAACGCCCAGTACCAGGACTTCGCGGTCGCCCACCAGCCGAGCGGTTGAGATCATCGTGCCGTCACCGCCGAGTACAACGATCAGATCGGCTTCGGCCGCAAACCGAGCGGTATCAACGGTCTCGATTTCGCAGACCTCGTCAGTCGGCTTCGCCGCTTCCGAATATGGCTTTCCGAGCAATTTGACACCGCGTTTTTCGAGCCATTCGGACAACTCACAAGCCGTCGCCCACGCCTCGGCGTGATTTGGCTTGACGACGATGCCGGCCTTTTTGATCTCGCGGTCTGTCATATCACGGGTGAAATTATAATCAGTTAATTGAGATCAAACTGCAAGCGTTACCTTTTACGAAAGGACCGACCTCAAATCGAAAGGCATCTAAAATTGGTTTTTGACACAGATTTTGCTATTATCGCAGTTTGTCCGTCCAGACAATTATTTCAAGTATATAGGTATTTACAGATGTTAAAGTTTTTTAATCGTCTTGAAAAGACGCGCAACTTTGTGCTTTTTATCTTCGCTGTGCTGATGGTGGCGAGTCTCGTGCTTTTTTACTCGCCGACGAGCCGCGATACAAGCTCAACGCTCATGCGCAGCGACGAGGTCGCAGCCAAGGTCGCGGGTGAAAAGATAACTGTCGGCGAGCTTGCCCGCCAAAAAGAGCAATACAGCCAATTTTCGCGCGGCCAAAGTTTTCCCGCCAGATTATTGCTTAACAGCCTTATCAGCAGCCGTATAACGCGCGTCGAAGCCGATCGGCTTGGACTGACTGCGAGCGATGCCGAGGTTGCCGCCGCGATCCGCGACCAATACAAGCCCAGCGACGGCCGTCCATTCGATCAAAAACGCTACGAAGAGGCCGTTTCCCAGCAATACGGCAGCGTGACGGCGTTTGAACAAACCGTTCGGGACGACCTAAGCGCCAAAAAGCTTGAGGCGTTCGTAACCTCAGGGGTTAGCGTGTCTGAAGAAGAAGTATTAAAGGACTTTCAACGCAAGAATACCAAATTTGACCTGAGCTATGTTGCGGTAAATGCCAACGACCTTGCTCAGACGATCACGCCGACCGATCAGGAATTGCACGATTATTTCGAAAAGAATAAGGCGAGCTATTACATTGGCTCACAGCAGAAAAAGGTCAAATACATCTTTATAAACACCACAAAGATCGGAGAAAAGCTGCAGCTCACGGACGCCGATCTTAAGGCCGAGTACGACAAGCTGCCTGCTGATAAAAAGAAGGCGGGCGTGCTCGGACAGGAGATCGTTCTTCGCATTCCGAAACCCGACCAGGAGCCGCAAGTGCTTCAAAAGGCGAACGATATAATCGCCAATCTGAAAAAAGGCGGAGATACGGTCAGCGAAGAGGCATTTGCTGCCGCGGCAAAAGGCCAGTCTGAAAATCCTGCAACGGCGCTGAACGGTGGCCATCTGAAAGGCGCCGTTCGGGAAAATCCCAACAACCCGACCGATCCGTACCAGCAGCTATTGAAAATGCAGCCGGGCCAGATAACCGACCCTATCAACTATCAAGGACGGTATTTCATTCTTCGCCGCGGCGATGACCTGCCGAAATCGTTTGAGGATGCAAAGAAGGAGCTGGAGGTCAGCCTCCGCAATCGGCGTGCGTACGCAGCTGCGGCCGAGCTTGCGCAAAAGGTCGATGATGAGCTAAAGCAAAACAAGGACGTTCAGAAAACCGCTCAGGATTTTGCGGCGCAGGCGAATATGACCCCGACGGAAATGGTCCGCGAAACACCATACGTCAAACCCGGCGATAACATTGAGAATATCGGCACGTCGCCGCAATTTGAAGAGGGTATTGCGGGTCTAGAAAATCAGAACGATGTGGGCGACAAGATCCCGATCCAGAACGGTTTTGCCGTGCCGCTGCTTGTCGATAAAAAAGAACCGCGCGACGCTGAATTTGACGAGGTAAAGGCGCAGGTGACCGAGTCGGTCAAGCTTGAAAAGGCCCAGGCAATGGTTCAGGACATCGCGAACCAGATCGCGTCGGGTGCTGTTTCGCCTGCGGCTTTGGACACGCTGGCAAAGGCACGAAACCTCAAGGCACAGGAGCAAAAGAGTTTTACGATCGGCTCGCCATTAGGTCAGGGCCCGTCGGCTTCGACAAACGAAGCCCTCGAGGACGCGGTTTTTGCATTGAAGGACGGCGAAGTCACAAAGACTCCGATCAAGGTCGGTGATAGCTGGTACATCGTAGGCGTGACCAAGCGCGAAGACGCCAAGATGGAAGATTTTGCAAAGCAGCGCGACGATCTGATCGAGCAGATGCTGTCGCAAAAACGCTCGCAGGTTTTCTCCGATTACCTCGCTGCTGTTCGGCAGAGAATGGAAGCGGCGGGACAGATCAAGATCTACAAGGATGCGGTCGCAAAACTCGATGAGGCCGACCAACCGGAACAACCGGTAGGCAACGAACCACCTGAGCAACAACAGTAATTCGCGATAGTGAGACAGGGAGACGCGGTGACACGGAGAATTTCATGTCATCGCGTCTCTTTTCTCTGTCCGCGCTTTATTGTCAATGATCGCTGCCCTAAAAGCCGGCGGCACGCCTGTTCAATTCGCGGCTCTGAATAAAAAGCTGCCGTTGCTCGTAGATCGAAACCTTTGAGCAACGGCAGCTTTGCAATATTACGGTGTTATTTTCCGTGTACGTTCATAAAATACCATGTCGTGATGAGGGCCCACACAACAAGGTTTATGACCGAAGCGATCAGTCCGATTCGTTGTATCTTATCGCTGCGTTCGGCGCTCTTACGATTGCCATACATCAGCACCCAAACCAGAATACCCGTGAGTATCCACGCAAAGAGCCTGACAGCCATATTCAGAGCTTCCGTGTCTTCCGGAATCGGCTGGCCCGGCTTTAGCTTCAAGAGTTCCCGAAAGTCTATCCAGTAATGGACCTGGACAACTGTCAGAACGATAACGAGAAGGATCCCGATCATCGCCGCGAAGGGTGGTTTGTAACCAGCAGGCAGTTCGTCGACGTTCGCATTTTCTGCTTTTGCCAAATTACTGTGCGTGTAACCGTAGCCGAAATATACGACCAGGCCGATCGCCATCCAGTCTATGAGCCGAATCCAGGTGTCCGGTGGCAAGTTGTTCATGAGATATGCCGCCGAAACAACCGTACAGATCGGAATGATCGGTGAAAGCGGCACCTTGAACGGCCGATGCAGCGCCGGGTTTGAGGACCGCAGAATGATAATTCCTGTTCCGACGATAACAAATGCGAAAAGCGTTCCGATGCTTACCAACTCACCAAGCAGGCTGATCGGTACAAATCCAGCCAGGATCGCCACGATCGTGCCGGTGATCGCCGTTGTAACGTGGGGAGTTCGATATTTTGGATGAACCTTTGCAGCCCATGCCGGAAGCAGGCCGTCCTTTGACATCGAATAAAAGACACGCGGCTGGCCCATGACCATAACGACCATTGTCGAGCTTAAACCAAGAACGGCACCGACCTTGATGATCGTCGGAAAAACAAAAAGCACTGTTCCCATCGTCGTGCCTTCCGCGACCTTGAGCGCCGCATCAATGGCGACGGCGATCGGAGCAGCCTGGCCCGCCAGAGCGTGATAATCGACAAGGCCGACCATAATTCCCGCGACGAGGATATATAGAACCGTACAGATGGCCAGTGAGCCGAGAATGCCGATAGGCATGTCCCGTGCCGGGTTTTTTGCTTCCTGTGCCGCCGTCGAAACGGCATCAAAACCTATGTAGGCAAAGAAGATCACTGCAGCACCGGTTACGACACCGCTGAAGCCGTATGGCATAAATTCTGCGCAGCCGGGGCTTCCGACCGTACAGCTAATTCCCAAATTGCTTGGATTTACATATCCGATACCGGCGATAATGAACAGTACAACCACCAGCGTCTTAATTATTACAATTACCGTGTTGAAGCTGGCGGATTCCTTGATCCCGCGAATGAGAAGCCATGTAACGGCGACCGCAATAAGAGCGCCGGGTAAATTAAAAATACCGTGCCCGATGACCGCACCGGTAGCATCTTTTATCGCCGCTCCGGGAGGGGCGCTGAGAGCAAGCGGATAGTTTATGTGCAGCGTGTCCCGCAAGAGGCTTACCACGTAACCCGACCATCCTACCGCCACGGTCGCGGCGCCGAATGCATATTCGAGTATGAGATCCCACCCGATGATCCACGCGACGAATTCGCCCAGCGTTCCGTACCCGTAGGCGTAAGCCGAACCCGAGATCGGCACGCTGGCGGCAAATTCTGAGTAGCACAGTGCGGCGAACGCGCTGACGATACCGGCAAGGACCATCGAAATAATGACGGCAGGACCGGCCTTGTCACCGGCGGCCTGGCCTGTAAGTACAAATATGCCGGTACCGATGATCGCGCCCACGCCTAACATCGTAAGATCAAGCGCGCTAAGAGCCTTTTTAAGAGTATGCTCGCCTGTTTCGCTCGCCTCGGCGATGATCTGCGAAATTGGCTTGGTGGCAAAAAGTGACATGAAAACCTCCAGAATTGAAATTTAAACGTTCTCGGCTATGTCCGATTTTGCAGACAAGCTTCTCCAAATAAAATAGACGGGCACTCCGGTTAGGACGATCAGCAGTCCCGGCCACGTTGCCGTGGTTTGATAAATAAAAAGTACAACCAAAATGACCGTTGCGCCGATTATATATAGCGCAGGTATGATCGGGTACCCAAATGCTTTATACGGACGTTCGGCATCGGGTTGTTTCACGCGAAGCACAAAAATCGCCGCGATCGCAAGGATATAAAAGATCAGGGCTGACGAGATAACATATGTAAGCAGGTCGCCGTAAAGATTTCCGTAGCCCACCGATCCGTCCGGCTTCGTGCTGACCGTTCGCGGCAGCACATAAAATGCTGACCAGATACCCTGCACGATGATACCCCACGCAGGTACGTGAAACTTGTTCAGCCGGCCTACTCGATCAAAAAACAGACCGTCCTTCGCCATGGCGTAGTACGCCCGCGGCCCCGCCAGGATCAGGCCGTTATTACATCCAAAGGTCGAGATCATGATAGCAACGGCCATCAGCGTCGCACCGAGTCCCGGAAACACTACGTCAGCCGTCCACGAACCAATGCGGCTGCTGTGATTTAGAGATATGTCCTGGATCGTGTCGAACCGAAGCGTGACAAGGTACGCGATATTCGCTAGAAGATAGAGCACGATCACACCGCCGGCTCCGAGCAGCAGCGACAAAGGCAAATTGCGTTTCGGATCTTTGACTTCACCAGCGGTGAACGTCACGTTGTGCCACGCATCAGCGGAAAACAGCGAGTTGGTCTGCGCGACGCATATAGCGACAAAAAGCCCGAACGCGGTCAGAGCTGTTAAGCTCCCCTCATCGACATTTTGCAGCGAACCGCGAACCGTCCAAAGATCGCCGAAATTGGCCGCGGCGATCTCCGAATGATACATAAGCCCGACAATTATACCCAGCACGATCAACGCGATCAGCGAACCCGTTTTCGCGAATGTGAAAATATTCTGAACGATCTTGCCCAGCTTCAGCCCGCGCGTGTTCAGCCAGGTCAGGAATACGATCATCAGGATACCGACCAACTGGGCTGTCGAGAGCGAGAAGGCGTAGTTTGATGAACCGACCCGGATCGGTTCGATGATGTAGTTAGTCTCGGAGATCTGCGGGAACAAGATGCCGGTGAACCGCGCGAACGCGACGGCCACGGCAGCTATTGTTGCCGTGCCGATCACGAGAAAGTGCGTCCAGCCATACAGGAAGCCCCAGAGCGGCGCGTATGCTTCCTTGAGGTAGACATACATACCGCCGGCTTTTGGCATCATCGCTGCTAACTCGCCGTATGACAGCGCGGCTGCGACGGTTAGAAATCCGGTTATCAGCCAAACGACCAGAAGCCACCCGGGCGACCCGACCTGGCGGGCGATATCGGCCGACACGATAAAAATGCCTGAGCCGATCATCGAACCCGCCACGATCATTGTCGAATCGAGCAGGCCGAGACCGCGTATAAATCCTTCTTTAGATTGTCCCTCTAGTTCAGCAACGTCAGTTGCCATAAAGTTCCCCGCTTATAAAATGAAAATTGTCTTTTGTCTTGAAAACCGGAAGATTCGAGCAATGCGTAATCTTTAACTCTTAAGACGCTGGCGAGATATTCGTAGGTGATAATATACTTTTATTGCATTTTTTGTCGAGTGATTACCGGCCAATTCTGTTAACATTGGCGAAATTTCTAAAAATTATGCAGGAAAATGCTGTGAAACCGGGCGATATGCCCGCCGAGGATTTTCGCCGATACGGATATCAGATCGTCGATTGGATCGCGGACTATTTCGAAAATATCGAAAAATTTCCCGTGCTCTCGCAGATCGAACCAGGCTGGCTCAAGAATAACCTGCCCGCTTCGGCACCTGAAAAAGGCGAGGATTTCGGTGAGGTTCTAGGCGATGTCGAGCGGCTCATTCTGCCTGCCGTAACACACTGGAACCACCCAAATTTTCACGGCTTATTTTCGACATCGACAAGCTCGGTTGGCGTTTTTGGAGATATGTTCGCCGCGGCGTTCGATATGAAAGCGATGTTATGGCGCACATCGCCCGCATCGACCGAACTCGAAGACGTCGTCCTCGACTGGCTGCGGCAAATGATGGGTTTGCCGAATGAATTTGAAGGCATCATCTACGACACGGCGTCGGTTTCGACGATGCAGGCGATCGCCGCTGCCCGTGAAAAAGCCGACCTGGGAAT
>DATJGV010000034.1:0-2616 GCA_035494575.1 Pyrinomonadaceae bacterium
GGCATCGTCGTATCGTCAAGCACGGCGTAGCCTTCGAGCAGGAAGAAAAGGTGCGAATATCCGCCGATCTGCGTAAAGCGGTTCGTCGAACCGGTAACCTGCCCCGCCGTTGCAGCGTCGGTGAATTCGAGAGGATATGCCCAGACGACGGTCGGCAGCCGCGTTCCCTCTTTATAACCGGGCGGGAGATAAAGCGTGAACGAAAGATCGACACCATCGGCGCGTTTGTATTTAACGAGCTTTTTGGTGATGCCGCGAAGCTACGGCGCCGGATCTTTGAAATCCGTGATCTGCCGATACGCCATCTGCGTGCAGATCTTGCCCGCAGGACAAACCTGTCGCACAAAGACATTAGGCGGCTCGGCGACCGATTCCTTTCGCGTAAGGAATTGCATTCCGTTGTCATCGGTCATCGCGAGAAACGATTCGTACCCGTCGGTGCCGGAGCGAAATATCTCTTCGGTCTTTGACGTTTTCAAATTCATCCGGCGGAAGAACGGCCTGTCGCCGTCCGGCGATGCTCCGGTGCCGGTAAGAAAGATCTCGTCGCCGTTTTGCCGAATCACGTTGCCGCCATTCGGCAAGACCTTGGTGACCGGAAAACCGATGTCGTTGTAGCGGTCGTTAACGTTCAGATCGGAAACGAGCTTCACGTTCGACGGATTGCGATAGTCAGTTAGAAACATGCGACGATGCTCGGTGTCGCGGTTGTAATCGTAGAACAGCATCACTCCGTCCTTTTCGCCGAACTGGCGTCCCTGGTATCGCTGTTCGATCTTTAGCAGGTCGCCCGGCTGTGTTGTGAACGGCGCGGCGAGCGTTACAAGTTTGTCGCGCGGCGTTACTTTTTTACGAGGGTCGCCGCCGTCAAGGGCTTCGGCCCAGATCAAGGTTGCGGGTTCGGTCGTGATCCACGAAACGCTGCGCGGCCCGACTGGCACGCCCTGGATCGGTAGCTGGTCCTGAAGCGGGAGGCTCGCGACCTTATATACAGATCTTCCGCTCATGTCCCAAACTTCGACATCTTTTGGAAAACGTGAAGCCGGATAGAGATACGAGAACGGCCTATGCAGCCGCGACGTCAAAATATATTTTCCGTCAGGCGAAACATCTGCGCTATCAAAAATGGCCGGCGTGCCGATCTCTTTTATCTTTCCCGCTACATCAACGACAGCAAGCCGCGAAGTCGCGTAATATTCGAAAAGCTTTTCGTCATTCGGGCTTTTTAGCAGGTCCTGGAACGTCTGAACCGCTCCGGTGCGGCCCCGTGTTTCCTGGATGTTCGGCTCGGTCGGAGTCGAATTTTGATATGCGGGTGCGGCACCGCGTTTTGCGGGAACCAGGTTGACGATCATCGAACGGCTGTCGATCCAGTCGGCCTGGCCGAAGGCCGTGTTTACCAACACATTCTTGACCTTTTGCGCTTTGCCGCTCGCTGTATCGAGGAACCAAAGCTCAATGCCCGCCGGGGTGATGTTCGCGAACGCCAGATATTTGCCGTCCGGCGACCATTCCGGCGAGAAGATCTTTGCATCAGGCGGCAGCGCAACCGGAGTTTCCTTGCCGTCGGCGATACCTTTCAGTGTCAGTTTTACAAAGTAAGGCTGTCGATGGCGTCCGTTGGTGGTCGGGTCGATCCGGATGCCGGCAAGCCGCAACATAGGCTGCGCAAGCTCGGAGATCGGCGGATAGCGAAGCGGCTCAAGCATCGCAAGTTTATCACCCGTCGGAGAAACCGATGTTGACGGTATGGCCGGCGCGTTGAGGACGTCCATTATTTCCTTCGGCGGCTGTTTGTACGAACCTTGCGCAAAACATAAACCGGCCGCAGCAAGGATCAGAAAAACGATCAAGCCGTAATTTAAATTTGAATATCTCATTTTGGTTTTTCTCCGTTGTGTTCCGCACGAAATCGGAACAACATAACTATTTCATTTCTCTCATCCCGTCGATCACTTTACCGACAACCCCGGGAATCACATCTTTATCGTTGGCATGATGTTCAGTGAAGATCACAATGACAAATTTTAATCCGTCCGCGGTTTCGATATACGCCGCATCGTGGCGAGCGGTGTTTGTCCATCCGGCTTTGGACCACAGTTTGGCGTCGGTCATTTTGCGGTCGACAAAAAGTTTGCCGGTAAACCCGTGTCCCTGATCATCCGGATCCGTGGTTTCCTTGAACGGGTCGCGCTTCATCAGATCCATCATCGCTTTGGTCCGTTCGGGCGTGTTCATACGACCCTCGACGATCTCGGAAAGCAAGCGTGCGACCGCGTTTGTTGTCAGCATATTGCGGTTTTCGCCTTTGTAATTACGCGACTGCTGCTCGATGCCGTACGCGTCCTCGCAAAATGTTTTTTGATTGACGTTTATGTTCGAATAACCCATCGACGCAAAAAATCGGTTCACGCGGTTACGCTTGTACTGCCATTTGTCGAACTCTTTTTGCGGCAGCTCGGCACCGCTCGAAGAATCGGTGAGCACGTCGAGAATGTACTGCGTCGCTTCGTTCGACGAAACGACGATCATGTCCTGCAGCCCGCGGTTAAGCTCGGGCGTCATGGTGATCTTGCCATCCTCAAGCTGGCGTTCGAGCGCCGCCATGTAAAACAT
>DATJGV010000035.1:0-7498 GCA_035494575.1 Pyrinomonadaceae bacterium
TGTGTTCCCGGAATGTTCCCCGCACGCGTCGAAGAAACACTGATATCTTTTGCGATGTGTCCGGCGACAATTTCTTTCAGCTTGAGCGCGGTACCGCTCGGTGCATCTTTTTTTCGGGAATGATGCTGCTCTTCGATAAAAACTTCATACTCCGGGAATTTTGCAAAAAGCTCGGAGGCGTAGTCGGCGATCTTATAAAACAGATTCACACCGACCGAGAAATTTGCGCCGTAAACCATCGCGCCGTCGTTTTCTTTGATGACGCTTTCGATCTCACCGCGTTCTTCGTTCCAGCCGGTTGTTCCCTCGACAATCGGAACACGAACGAGCATGCAAGCCTTGACATTTCGCCGCACCGCACCGGCCACGGAAAAATCGATCACGACATCGGCTCCCTTCAATTTTTCGGACAGTTTTGCGGCGTCAAGACTGCCATCCGCAGAATCGATCGCGATAGCCATCGTGTGGCCTTTGCTTCGCGCCAATGCAGCCACGATCCGTCCCATACTGCCGCCGCCGATCTGCGCAATCTTCATCAGCACTCCTTTTCCGGTTTGTCTACGACAACAATCATCCTCAACGCGTGGATATCATGTCGGGACCGTCGTTCAGATGTTTTTCACGGTCTTGTCAAAATCCGTTGCCACACTTGGACGAACATCCTTTTCCTAGTCAAAATTCATTCGCTTGATCAGATCAATAAATCGAGACTCGTTACGCAGCCTTTTTCGGCTTGCCGTAGAGGTCGCGGAGTTCATCCTTCGCGGCCTCGAGTCGTTCCCGCTGTTTCTCGTCCAGATCGGCACCTGCGCGGTTGATGTAGAAAGTCAGCATCGACATCGCCGAACGGAACGGACTGCTTTTTCGACGCTTACTCTTTTCGGCCGAGCGTTTTAGAGAAAGAGCGATCTCGCGCGGATCGTCGAGTTTGAAGACTCCTTTTTCCAGGTCAAGAGCATTGCTCGTTTCGGTAACCTTTTTTGACCAGTTCGCTTTATTCAAAATTCATCCGTTTCATAATATCGGCAAATCTAGGGTCCGAGCGCAAATTGTCCCATTTTGGATCGACCTTGAGCAATATCAGCCGAACATCTTTTGCCTCAAATGCTTTTTCGAGTGACGTGAAGGCTTGGTCGGTTTTACCGAGGCCGTTGTACAGCATCGCGGTGTTGTAATCTGCCGCTAAGCCCTGCGATTGCATCGATTTGAGTGTTTCAAGATCCTTGAGAGCTTCGTCGGTGCGGCCCGCTTTTTCTTTTGCGAAACCTGCCAGAGAGATAGGCTCACTATGGCCGTTCGAGAATTGCCCGGCTTTTTCCGATTCGGCAATGGCCAAGTCGTATTTCTTTTGCTGAATGTATATCCGGGCCAGCATTACGTGTGCGACCCAAAAATTCGGCTGAATCTCCAATGTTTTGTTAAGTCGATCCGTCGCTTCGTCATATCTACCTGCGAAGAATAAGGTCTGCCCTTCGAGTGAGTTTGTAAGCAGCGAAAGTGGATCGAGTTCCCGGGCTGTTGCCATCTGAGTGATCGCTTCATCATGACGGCCCAAACAGGTCAAAAGAGTCGAATAGCCGCGATGGGCGTCCGGGTCGTTCGGACTTAGCTCCAAAGCCGTTTTGAATTCTTTTTCTGCTTCCGCCCAGTCGTGATCGTACCAATAGGCGATCCATCCGAGCACGGTATGTGCGTAGCTAAGGTCCGGTTCGAGCTCGACAGCCCTGAGCGCGGCGGCTTTTGCCTGCGGCATCGCATCGGCCGCCGGTACGTCGCTATTTACCGGAAGTGACCGGTATGCGTCGCCCATTCCGGCGTACGCAAGTGCGTAAGTCGGATCGGCGTCGATCGACTGCTGAAAAAATTGAATGCCGCGACGAACGTCCGGCTGCGTAAGTCTTTGCCAGTAAAGCCTGCCTTGCAAATAAAGCCGGTATGCGTCGGGATTTGTTGTCTGTCCTTTTTCGGCGACGGTCGATCCGCCAACTAAACGAATTTTTAATGAATCGGCAACACGGCCCGCAATACGGTCTTGAACTGTGAAAATATCAGTAAACGGTTCGTCGTAGGTTTCGCTCCAGACAGGCGAACCGTCAGCGACACGAATCAACCTGACATTTACACGGATCTTGTCGCCGGCATGGTGAATGCTGCCGTCCAATACCGCATCGACACGAAGAGCGCGGCCAGCCTCCAACGCATCCTGCTCAGGCCCGCCAAACCGGCGAACCGACGTAAGCGGTCGAACTCGTATCTCCTTGATACTGCCCAGCCGCGAAATCAGCGTGTCCGCCATTCCGATTTCCAGCGCCTCGTCGCGTTCGTCGGACGTGATCGGCTTGAACGGCAAAACGGCGAGAGATTTCAGGCTGGCGCTACCGCCCGGCGGATTTCGCCAAAAATAAAACGACGTTAATCCCAGAGAAACAAGTACAACAATGACAATAAGTATTGGCCGACGCCATTTCGGTCTTTCAGCGTCCGGTATTTGTTCAGGTATTTCCCCTGACGAGGGCGTATCACCGGCCACCGCCACATCTGCAACAAATTTGTAGCCGACGCCCGGCACCGTTGCTATGTATCTGTGTTCTCCGCGTTTTTCTCCAAGTGTTTTCCGCAAGATCGAGATATTTTGGCTGAGATTATTTTCCTCAACGATGGTATCCGTCCAGATCTCGGACATTAGTTCATCTTTATCGATCGTTTTACCGGCGTGGCTAACAAGATAGAACAATAGGTCAAAAACCTTGGGCGTAAGCTGGGCAATTTCTCCATCGCCCTTTAATAACAAGCGCTTACCGCCATCCAAGGTAAAACTACCGAACTTAAAAACAAGAGGCTGAGTACCGGTCATAGATTCTTTGAGAAATTCTGAAAAACTTTTAGCCGATTTCTCAAGACTTTGAGAACAATTTTGAACGATTATGCCACACGTCAGCCACGGTTAAAACGTTGCCGAACACAATCTAAATTAAAAGAGGTAAGTAAAATGAAAAGGAAATCGATCATCAAAATTTTCGCAAGCATGTTTATCGTTGTCGCGATTCTGGCGACAGTGACCAGCCTAACAGTAAGAGGGCAGTATGGCGGCACCGAAGCCTCCATCACGGGTGTATGGCAAACAGTCGTGACTCCGAAAATATGCAACGGACCTTCATTGCCGGTCTCATTTCCGGGCATACTTTTGTTCTCGCAGGACGGGACTATGACGGGAACATCGACGGCGGTCACATCGGCCTATGGAACATGGCGGCGTGAACCGGGAGCGCGCAATTATTCCTTTAAGACTTTGTCTTTCCGCTACGGCACGAGCCAAAATCTGCTCGGAACACGCGTGATCTGGCAAAACGTAACACTGACCGACGGCGGTGACGCAATGACAACTGAGGGCGGCTTTACCGATTACGACACAGTCGGAAATCAGGTAGCTTCCGGATGTTCAACGGCCACAGGAACACGTTTTGAATAATCCGGTCAGGCAGTATCAGAGGTAAAGCCGACGGCTTATGGCCAGCAAATAAAGCTGGCTTATTCGCGGCCAGTAAAAATACTACATGAAAAACCTGGAGGTAATCGTGAAAAATAGAATAACGTACATTTGCTGCTCGATCACGCTGTTGCTTGCCTTTCTTCCGGCCGCTGCACAGATCAGTAAAGGCGATGGCTCAGAGGAAGAATTACGCCGCCTTAATACGCAGGAGGTCGATGGGCTCCTGCGTAACGATTTAAGGATCCTGAAACCGCTCTGGTCAGACGATTTCGTCGTGACCAACCCGTTCAATAAATTCGTCGACAAACCACAAGTGGTGAATATTGTGGCGGATGGCACCCTGGCGTTCAAAGCCTACGACCGTCAGATCGAGTACATGCGCTTCTACGGCATTACCGCGATAGTAGCAGGCAGCGAGACGGTCGTCTGGGCCGGCAAGCTGCCAATTTCAGGGCAGACTTCCCGTCTGCGTTTTACAGCAATTTGGATGAAGCAGGCGGGGCGTTGGCAGGAGGTAGCCCGCCACGCGAATATCATTGTGCAGAAGTAGTTTCCGTCAAGCGATCTTGTCGAACAAATCACGGCAGCTACCCACGTAACTACTTACGGCAAAGGGAAGGTAAACCTGTCATATGCCTAAACGGGATCTCTCGGCCGGTCGGGGCGCTATTCCATTATCGAAATTTCCGAGCTAACTCAATTGGCAAAACCTTAGCCATTTTCAATTCGGAAACGCCCAGGTAAAACGTGAGAATTCGTATAACTCGTTGTCCGACTTAAACATACGGCGTCAGAAATATATCAAAAACACATTGTTGAGACTTCAATAAAACTTAAGGATTCTTCTCTCCCCATTCGGGTAAATTAGCCGTGCATAAAAACGCGTCGCACCTTTATCAGAGGAAAGACCGCACTTTTTCAATAGGAGCAAATATGAAATTACTACGACCGATACAAGATTACTATTCGATCATTCTATTCTTGGCAATACTCTTTTTGACCTCAACAATTGCCAATGCAGCCGCGGGTGACGTTGATTTGAGCTTTGGCAACGCGAACATCACGCCTTCGTTTTCGGGCGCTGACACAAGCGTCATACAAACAGACGGGAAAATCATTGTCGGCGGACGATTTACGGCCGTTAGCGGATCGACACAGATCGGCCTTGCGCGTCTAAACGCGGATGGCACGCTTGATCCGACTTTTACCTCGCCATTTGAAACGGGGAGTTCTGGTACCGAGGTCAGTGCCTTGGCAATACAGCCGGACGGAAAGATATTAGTGGGCGGTCAACTCACGATGGCCGGCAACATAATCAAAACGATTGTGCGTGTCAATCTTGATGGTTCGATCGACAATTCCTTTATCGTCAATCAGAACGACGTTCCCGGAACCGTGTTTAAGATCGTACTTCAAGACAGCACAATCTATGTCGCCGGCGGTTTTTCGGGCCTTACCCTTTTAAATGCCGACGGTTCGTTGCTGCATGTGCTGGCCTCCAGCTATGCAACCCCAAAATTCGCCGTCCAGCCTGATGGCAGCGTCATTTTCGGCGTTCCCTATCCCGATAGTTCCGGTCGTGTCTTTGTTGTTCGCATACTCGATGTCCAACCCGATCCGATCAATTTTCCGACACTTTGGGGGAAAAATGATCCTTCGTTCTCGACGGCAACATTTGATTCGTATGTCAGTAGTCTGACATTACAGCCTGATGGTAAGGTCATTGTCTGCGGCCATTTTACAAATGTAAATGGAGCGGCGCTCGCTCATATGGCACGATTGACTGCGGCCGGCGCGGTTGATGCAACTTTTAACGCGGGCATGAGCACTGTCGGTGAACCATCCGATGCAACATTGCAGCCGGACGGGAAAATGATCGTGGTCGGTTCTTTCAGTCTGCCCGGCGAAACCGTTCGTCGCGGATTCGGTCGCCTCAACACAGACGGCTCGGACGACCCAACCTTTTCTGTTCCAATGCCCGATAGAAATACTGCTTACGCAGTTCGTTCGGCGGTCTTGCAATCGGACGGAAAAATTATTATCGCCGGTGACTTTCCAAGCATCGGCAGCATTCCACGGACTTATATTGCCCGGTTGCTTAATGACGATTCAGCGACACCGATTCCTACACCGACCCCGACACCAACGCCGTTAGGCAACACGCCTGTTGGCTCAGACGTGACAGTTGACCTGGGCGGTATCGCTGTGAACTTTGAACAGGTCACGGCCCCGGGAAATACCGCGGCCGTTCCCGGCAATCCCGTCATCCCGTTACCGGCCGGATACTCGGTCTATGGAAATCTCTCATACGACATCACGACGACCGCGTCGATGACTGGGCTGATCACCGTCTCCTTCGACGTGAACAGTCTTGTCCCCGGCAATCCCGTCACACCTCAGGTCTTCAGCCGGCTGCGGGTCTTTCATGCGGAAAATGGCGTTTTTGTCGATCGGACGATTCCGCCAAATCCAGTTATTCCGCCGAATCCGGTTCTCGTCGCAAGAGTCAGCAGCCTCAGCCCTTTTGTCATCGGTCTGCTAAACGACACGCCGACGCTCGATCCGATTGCGAACCAGACGGTCATGCAGGGCAACACCCTTTCGCTCACAGCCTCCGGCCACGACATCGATGAAGAGCAAACGCTTAGTTACAGCCTTACCGGTGATACTTATGGAGCGACCATCGACGCCGCGACCGGCTCATTCAACTGGACGCCTGGATCCGGGCAGATCGGAGCGTTTACTTTTACAGTCAATGCGAGTGACAACGGGATACCGGTGCTCACCGCCCAACAGCAGTTCACCGTCAACGTTACGGTAAATCCCGCCCTTACTCTCCCAAACGCTCCAACTAATCTGGCTGGTGCTGCCGTTTCAAAATCGCAGATCAATCTAAGTTGGGCGGATAATTCAAACAACGAAACGGGGTTCACGATCGAGCGGTGCACTCCCAAAGGAAAGAACTGCATCTTTACCCAGATCGCCCAGGTCGGTGCGAACGTTACAACTTTTTCAAACACTGGATTGAGTAAAGGTGCCGAATATCATTATCGCGTCCGGGCCTTCAACACAATTGGCAATTCCGCTTATTCAAATATTATGACGGCCAGAACGCCTTCGAAATAAGGAGGAAACAATGAAAAATATAAACTACAAAACACCGCACTTAATTTTGGTTTTGGCCGGGATCCTGGTATTCGCGGCATCGATATCGGCCCAAACCATCAATGGCTGCGCCGACAAAAATACAGGCTATCTGCGCCGGATCGTTCCACCGGCCGTCTGCAAATCGAGCGAGACATCAGTAACTTGGAACATTCAAGGCCCAACAGGTCCGCAAGGTCTAACAGGTGCGCAGGGACCACAAGGCGTCCAAGGCCCCATCGGTGCCCAAGGTCCGCAAGGCGTCCAAGGAATCGCCGGCCCTCAGGGCATTCAGGGCGAGCCTGGCGCGCCCGGAACCTCAGCGCGTCTGATCACCGTAGCGACGGGCCTTGGGGCGACAGAGGTAATGCCATGCACTGATGCAATAAGAAGCAAGGCTTTCGTGAAACAATCGGCAACCAGTAGTTTAAGAATAACCTATCACGACAGCGCTCTTGTCGGCAGCGGCGGCACAACCATCGGCGGTTTCGAGGTCGAGGTTCGGATCGACGGCGCAGCGGTAGGTCCGACGCCGCTCGAAAACGGAGTTAACGGCGGTAACGGTATCGCCTATGACGAGTTCACTACATTTGGGTATGCTGACGGCATTCTTGCCGGACCGCATACTCTGACGACTCTTTACAAATTCACCGTCCTTCCCCCGACCGGTTGCTTTAGAACCGACCGATATACGATCGAGATCGAAGAAATTCCGTAGTTACCGGGATTTTAGTATTCGGCCGCCGCCGGTGATCTCAGGTCTCAAAAATGGCGTCGAAAGAATTTTAGAAAGGAGAAAAAGAATGTTTATAAAAATTATTAATCGATTGATGCTGATAACGATGATTACCGCTTGCTTTGTAT
>DATJGV010000036.1:0-8549 GCA_035494575.1 Pyrinomonadaceae bacterium
CCGGACGGATATTACGTTCGCTACATCCCGAGCGGATATACAACAACGCGAGTTGAGATCTGGGTTCCTCAAGGCAGCGCGGCAGTTGGTAAGGAATATGACCCGGCAACCCACATCGCGGTTCCGGGGAATACTTCGAGGCAAAGGTTGATCCAATCCGGCCGCGCCCAACCTCAAATGTAATTCAGAGTTTTTCTTTAGCCGGTCTTACGGCTTACTGTTTTTTCTTAATCGTTTAACGGCGGTCTCTCTCTGACCGCCTCTTTTAATTTGGGATTACGCTTGAAAGGAAGGTCACCTCGCCTTTCGTATCCGGCTTGACATACAGACAGCGTTTTGCGTCGAAGATCTCTTCGTAGGCGAGCTTTACGTCAACCTCGCTGGTTTGGGTTTTAACAACGACGCCATTGAATGACTTTTGCGAGTGTGATTCGGCAAAGACCGCGCCCACGCCGACGGGAATTCTTGCGGCCTCCTCTGGTCGGACGTTCGCGGTTACGATAATGTCTTTTATGTAGCTGAGTGTGCCTATCTGCTCTCCGTTCTTTACCTCTGTCCCTTCAATTACGTCGATTCTGTCAACCAAGAACGGGCCGACCATAGAGAGAATACCGTCAACCCTTCCACCTATCGTTCCGCGATCCGACGCGATATACGGCAAGTAGCGGGTGTACGTGGCAATGTCTCGCCCTTTGCACGGTTCCAACTGGCCAGGTCTTACAAGCCACTTGGAAATAATTCCTCCGGATGTGTGGTGGAATGGGTCTGGCTGTGGTTGCGTTTCTCTATTCCAAACGGAAAGATTTCCGTTGGAGCCGAACCTTATCGGTTCCGTTTGGGTTTCTGCCTTCGTAATACCCTCAGCGACTAACGGCCCATTTGCCGCGGCCTGCGAATCAGGCAACTGGGACGGAGTTGTCGTGATGTCAGTCGGACTGGTGGCCGGCGTTCCAGAAACGGTTGTCGCTGTTGGGTTGCTCGCTTGTGCCGAAGGTCGTGTTATCCAATAAACCAATCCGCCGCCTAACACAAGTAAGACTAAGAGCACAGCAGCGATTTGCATAAAAGGCGGCGTCCTGTTCTGGGAGGGTTCAGAAAACTCGAACGGTTTTAATTGAACAAAATGGGCTGGTTCGTTTTCCGGTGTTTTCCTTGCCGGCTGTACTGGCGAAGGCATCGTCGGAGCAGCGATCTCTTTCCCTTGCAAAGCGTCGCGAAGATCTCGTCGCATTTCGTCCGCCGAAGCGTATCGACGGCCGGGCGTTTTTTTCAAAGCCCGTTGGACGACATATTGCAACTGCTTCGGCACCGCGTCCGGCAGCGGCAGAGGATCGTCATTAACGATCGCTGCTATTAACGAGGGCATCTCTCTCTGTGGAAACGGCAGCTCGCCGGACAGCAGTTGATACAAAATCACGCCCGCGGCCCACACATCAGTTCGCGGCGAAAAATGCCCGTCAAAAGCCTCCGGAGCCATGTACGGCAGCGTGCCGGCAATACGTTGGGTTTGTAGATAAGACGCGGTTTTTAGCGCCCGCGAAATGCCGAAGTCGGTGAGCCGCGGCGTCTCGCCCTGCAGCAAAACATTGTCCGGTTTAAGGTCGCGGTGAATGATCGCAGGTTGCCGCGTGTGCAGATAATTGAGACCCGAAAGAATGCCAAGCGTTATTTCAGCAGCCCGTTCCGGCGTCGAAGCCTTTCCGCCATTTTCGCGTAACAGCGTCTGCAGCGAGCCGTCCGGCAGGTATTCGCTGACTATTACGATCTGCTCCTGGCTGATATCTATGCCGTTTCGCTTTACCGGATGAGTATCTGCTTCGATTATAGGCACGACGTTCGTGTGCCCGCTGACCTGCGCCCAAACCTCGGCTTCTTCGCCAAAAACTTGCGTGTCAATGTCGTTGCCCTTGGGCAGCTTTAACGCAAATTTGGTTTTGACCAAACCGGTTTTTTCAGCAAGCCACACATCGCCAAACGCCCCGTCACCGATGCGCTTGACCAACACGTAAGAACCGATCGTGTCCCCCGCCTGAAACATCCTGATTAACCTTTGTGTTCGAGAGTTGTTGAATAACGAAAACGCTCACTTTATAGCTCTAAACAGTTAGCAAGTCAAGAATATAGATGGAGTAGTAATTATAATATAGATGGAGTAGTAATTATGTTATTTTGATTCCTTCTAGATGCCTCGGTTTCTGCCTAAGTCCGGATTATTTACCTGAAAAGATCTATATATGGCTGGAACGAAAATATGCGATGGCGCGTGTTTCCGGTGATCTCTTTGAGAATTTCGTGTTCGACAAACTGATCGATCAAATGTCCGGCGGCCATTTTACCCACGCCACAGATTTCTGAGGTTTCCTTGACGGTTACGAACGGATTTTCGAAGAGGTTCGTTAACAGAAGCAGAGCACTAGGACCGCGCCGCCCAAAATTACCTCTAATTTTTTCCTCAACATCCTTTTTTAACTGGAGAACTGCGGCTAGTGTCGACACTGCTTGGGTGGCAGTTTGTTCGATTCCGACAAGAAAATATTTTAGCCATCTGAGCAGATCGCTTTTTTCGCGAACAACCGTGAGGTTGTCATAATAAAGCGATTTATTTTTTTCGAAAAATACGGAGAGGTATAACAACGGCCTTTCGAGTATTTTCTCGCTTACCAAATAAAGGGTTATCAAAAGCCGTCCGATACGGCCGTTGCCGTCGAGAAACGGGTGAATGGTTTCAAATTGATAGTGCGCTAATCCTATACGTATTAACGCCGGTACATGGATATCATCATTATGCAATAATTTTTCCATGTCGCTCATTAAGTCACTTACATATTCGTGAGCTGGAGGAATAAAAGCTGCATCGGTAAGCGAATTACCGCCGATCCAATTTTGGCTCGTACGAAATTCTCCCGGCATCTTTGTCTCGCCTCGCACGCCTGACAGCAAAATTTCGTGTGTTTCCTTCAACAGGCGCGTCGAAAGCGGCAAGGTCTTTAGCCGCTCGATTGCGACATTCATAGCCCTTGTGTAATTCTGTACTTCCTGCCAGTCATTGCGCTTGTCCGGGACGATCTCTTCTTCTGGCAACAAGGCCTCGTCCATCTTTGTTTGTGTCCCCTCTATCTTGCTGGATATAACAGCTTCTTTTGTTATATGTAGATGGATGAATAGGTCAATATTAGGAACTAGCCTAGCAAACGAATTAAGTTCGCCGAGTTTGATCGATGCCTTTTCAAGTAGCTCACTTAATGTACCATCAGACCATTGCCACTGGTGGTTTATCTTCGTCGGTACAAAGTAAGAGTAATTAAACCCTTTCTCAAAGTGCCCTGACTTAAATTTTTCGATTGAAGTGGAGTTTTCCATTTTCGTTTAGGAAAGTATACTTAGGTTTCGGTAAGTATACTTTATGACGACAAAGTATACTTACGAAATTTTAAGTATACTTTGTCACGTAAAAGCATACTTACCAAATCATAAGTCTACTTTATGTAACATAGTTAGACAATTGACTTAAACTGATCTTTCGCCTTACTATCGCTCAACCATCTTTATAAGGACAAAAACGCAAGATGAACATGACACTCGCTATTGCCGCACTTGCCGCTGTGATGACGTTTTGCAATCTTTCGGCGCTGACTAAAAAGGCCGAGCAGCCGCCGCAGAACGCAGCGGCGCCCGCGCGGCAACAAAACACTCCAAAACCGGCGCTCGACAAAGACGCGCTAAAACGCGAGCTTGTGCAGATGGAAATGGAGATGACCGAGGCGTCGATGAAGGGCGATATCACACTGATCGCGAAAAACACGACGGACGATTTTGAACTGACCAATCCGGACGGCAAAGTCCAGAACAAAAATCAGGCCTTGGCCGACGTTAAGGAAGAGAAAAATATCAAATCGTGGACGCTCACCGACGCCGAGCTTGTCAGTGCAAACGACGATTCGGCGGTGCTGAAATATGTGATAGGCGTCGTGCTAAAAACCGGCCAAAGCGGAAAAGCGCGTGTGACCGATACCTTCGTCAAAAAAGACGGCCGTTGGATGATCAGATCCGAGCAGCAGACGTTGATCAGATAAAGAAGTGGCCGTGATCATTCCGCCGCCTCTTGCTGCCCACTGACCACTGCCCACTGACCCTGATATCAACACATCTCGTACCCCGACTGTATCTTGGTGATCTTGCCGCCGCGGAAAAAGAAATTCGAACTGCCCGGAAGGTCCGGCGTCATTTCGTAAAGCCAGGTCTTTTGGCCCGATACCGTGTCCTCCGTGGTCCGCTTGCCGAACCGACGCGAAACCGCTAACTGCGTTTCGCCGACCTTGACGCCCGACACATCGTATTTTGCGGACGTTACTTCAAATAAGATCACTGTAAAGTTCTTACCTTCGTTCTCGATCAGCTCGAACGTCAGACCCGGATAGGTAAGAATTTTTCGCCGGTCGGGAACGCATTCGTCGCCCTTTTCGATCTTCTCTTTGACCGGCTTGCCAAATTTTGCAACGACAGTTTTGTACGCTGCACCCAAGGCAACACCGTTCACCTTTAGCCCGTCAGTCGGTGATTTTTGGCCAAATGCTGAAACCGAAAAAACCAACAGAGCGAATACAATAAACGTTCTCATATTTTATCGAAAAAGCGGTAAGATCGGACCTGCACAGCATAAGATCGCGGTGAGATTCTTGTCAAGAAATTTTATTTTGAATTTCATCGGAATAAAACCCTTGGCGAAAGGGTTATTTGATTGAAGCGAAATCTATTTCGCATTTTTTTCTAACCTAAATCTAGATTCTTTGGAGGCACTATGAAAAAGATAATTTCGGCCCTTGTAATTGGCCTGTTCGCTATCGGAGCGCTCATCGTTACTGCCCAGGACGGCCAGGATGGCATGATGATGAAATCTCAGGACACAATGATGAAACAGGACACGATGATGAAGAAAAAACCCATGACGCACAATTGGACCCGCCACCACAAAAAGCGACATCACCGCCGCCATCACAAAATGACCCACAAGACAATGTGATGGGGTTAGGCTTTCTGAACAGGCCGGCGGTTCTGACCGGTCGGCATCTTTGCGCCCGCAAAAAGAATTTTTAACAGAAAATAAATCGTAAAAACCTGGCCGGCGCAAAAATCTGTGTTTCCGAGGCCTAATTGCGAAATCGAGAGCCAGATTTGCGAGACCGATAGCGGGTCAAACTCAAGATCAACGGGCGTAAATGTAGAACTGAATTGCCTGAAGAACGCCGATAAAAAAACCGAACAGCGCACCGAAAAGCTCGATCGTCCGCAGATGCTCCTTCGCGACGCTAAGTACAAGCGCCTCAAGCTTTTCCGCCGGATAATTGAGTATTTTTTCCCGAACAACGCCGCCGACGTTGAATTCGCGAATAGCGTCCGGCAGCTTTTGATGGACGGCCGTAATTATTGCATCTGTTAGGGATATGCTCGCCTGACGAACCTTGTCCTCGGCTATATGGTCGGACAATTTGCCGATCGGTGCGGCCATGAGACGCTCTACCTGCGACGCGAGGACGGAATTGATGATGTTCGAGGTTTCGGGCCGCGAAATAACATTCAATAAACCCTTTGAAAGCATAGTTTTAAGTTTAGCTTCCGACTCAGGATGAACGACCCGCATTATCGAATCGATACTGTGCGGCCTCAATTTTTGCAGGGTATCCGTGAGATATGCCGAGATGCCGTGCATGGTCTCGTCGCTTTGTACTAATCCCAATAAAGCCTTTGTGATCTGCGCTTTAAGGCGGTCAAGCTGGTCCGGGTTCACGGTGCCGATCAGGTCCGGCAACGGCCGCGCTAACGCGTTATCTATACTGTTTCCAATAAATGCGCGCGCTTCTTCGGCAAAGAAATCGCCCTTCAGGGTTTCCTCAATTCGTTTTGGCAGGCTCTTGTTGACAAGATCGTCGACCTCGCCAAGTAAGTTTTCCCTCGAAACAAAGATCTTTTTAAAGAAGGGCAGCCCTTCGTAATATTCGTGAACCTCCCTTTTTATCAGGGCTCCGATCTGATTTCGCGTGCGTTCCGCTGCAGCAAGGTCGGTGAGTTGATGGACTACGGGCTCGATCTGATCATTTGCTTTTTCTTTTAGAAGAGCCACCGCATCGTCCGTAAACATTGCGCCCAAAGGGGTATCGGTCTTGACCAGGCCGTCGATGCGCCGGCTGATAAAATCGCGAACGTTCTCTTCAAAGGACCTCGCATGGATCGCCGCGTGAATACGTTCTTCGAGAAAGCCAAGAACCTGCGTAAATATCTCATCATCAACAACTTGCGAGACGCGCTGAGACAGAACATCATCGACGCGCCGCTCGACAAAACCGGTAATTGTTTGCAGCGACTCTTCGCTTTTCAAAACGTTCTCAATGTGGGTCGCGACTTTATGTTGCAAGGCTGCGATGGCGTCCAGCACTGGTTCCCGCACGTTTTTCGGAAGAGCTTCGATTAGCGATGGGTAGTCGTGAGAGAGCAACTCGTCGGTGTATGAATCGACGACCAATTGTATTCTATTGCGAAGAAAATCCTTACCCGTAAGTTGCTCCAAAATGGTCTCTTGCGAGACGAGCTCCTCGCCGACAGCTTTGCCGATAGCATTCGCAAGGCGGTCACGGTGGCGCGGGATCATGCCCTGGGGGAAAATTGTTATTCCAATTAGTTTTATAGGTTTTCGCGGCCGGAAGAGCATTCGGACTGCAAGCCATGCACCAGCGTATCCGTGGGCCGAAGCAAACACGATCAAAAGCGCGATCTGAACCCAAATGATCTTAAAAAAAGGTTCGACCGAGCGAAGGATGTCGTTTAGAACTTCCATCTTAATAGCCACTGTCCGAATGGCGAGGCCGATATCAAAAGATCTGAAAGCCCTTCGACCGCAGGCAAAAATCCGAGAACTCCTTAAGCCATTCGTAATTGACGCTGTAGTTTTTCCACTGCTCGTCTTCGTCCTTGAAAAGCGTCATGTCGTCCGGCGCATCGGTGATGCTCAGGTCGGCGTACATACGTTTATTCGGAGCAAGTTTTGGCAAAACTTCGTTGCGGATCTTTTCGCCGATCGCATGCGCGTCGTTTATTTCAACCTTTACGCCCGTTGCGTTATAACCCATCTGGCGGACCGCGCCTTCGCTGATGATGTCGAAACTTTTGATCAACTCCAGCGCTGCCTTCCAATGCCAAACGTTCGCACTGAACTGAAAGTTCTCAGAGCCCAAATCGTATAGAGTCACACTCATAATTTATTTCGTCTCAAAAAATATGAACAAACCAAAGTTTGCCCTACCAAAAAATGCTAAACGGCTGGCGAGGTATAGTCAATAAACTTTCCCAAAGTTTTTCCGTACAGATTCTTACCGACTTAGTTTTGAGTTAAACTTTTAATTGATATTGGCTGTTATGAAACACGAGATCCCGCTAAGAATAATAATCACCAAACCTCTGGCCGATGTGACGCTGCGTGTGCAAAAAGGACGCGATGAGCTCGTGCCGCCAACGTTAGAATCGAACGCGGAGACGGTGTTCGATCTCACAGTAAGCGTCGAATTAGATAACGGAACGCCTAACTTTTTAGGGAAATTTGCGCAGGGGCCAAAAGACGCTCGATTTATTTATGTAAATTCGGGAAAATATGCCGGACAAAACGATTCGTGCTGGGCGCGGCGCGCTAAAGTTTCGTTCATGAACATCACGGCGGACCAGATCGAGGCAGTTCTTGCTTCGTCAAACTCACGACTCGAAACACGCTTTACCGGAGTTGGAAGTGACGGGGGACCCACATGCGCGAGCGTACGACCGACGCCTCGCTGGACGATAGGAAAAATAAAATGAGCACGGTTGTAACAGCGATTAACACACGGGAATATCTTGCGCGGATCGGCGCCGATAACATCGGCTCAGTCGCAGATACGAACACACTGCGGATGTTGCAGCGCCAGCATCTTTTGAACGTCCCGTTCGAAAATCTCGACATACACTGGGGCCGGCCGATAACACTTGATACCGACAAGTTTTACAAAAAAATAGTCCGCGAGAACCGGGGCGGCTTTTGCTACGAGCTGAACGGGCTTTTTAATGAACTGCTGCGCGAGATCGGGTTCCAGACGCGCCTTGTCTCGGCACGTGTCGGTGACGGCAAAGGCAATTTCAGCGAGGAATGCGACCACCTTGCGATACTTGTTATAATAGGCGAAATGCATCATCTCACCGATGTTGGTTTCGGCGCGTTTACCTCCTGGCCGCTGCAGTTTATTCCGGATCGCGAACAGGAAGATGAAGCAGGCGTTTTCGTGATAAGACCTTATCGCGACGACTATTTTGAGGTCGCAAAAAAGGAAGAGGACGGCTGGCGTAGCGAGTATATATTCAAGCCTCTTGGCCGCGACCTGTCAGAATTTGCAACCCGATGCGAGTACCAGCAGACATCACCCGAATCTCATTTTACAAAAAACAAGATATGCTCATTGATGACCGTAAACGGCCGGAAAACCCTCACTGATACAAAATTTATTGTTACAAGAAACGGCGAGAAAACCGAAACA
>DATJGV010000037.1:0-9928 GCA_035494575.1 Pyrinomonadaceae bacterium
TCTAGGACTCTTCGCCTGGGAAGGTAAAGACTTCAAAAACTTCAACAAAATTCTAGGAGATTGTGAATTAGAAATGAAAAATCAAAAAGGTTTCTCTCTTATCGAACTCTTGATCGTCGTTGTCATCATTGGCATCATCGCAGCGATCGCTATCCCGAACTTGCTCGCAGCCCGCCGCGCGGCTAACGAAGGTTCAGCCCAATCAACCAACCGTACACTGCACAGTGCAGAAGTTACGTTTGCTTCAACCTACGGAAACGGTAACTACACCGGCGTCGGCAGCACCTTGTTTGCTGGTGGAGCTACCGGTTTAACCTTACTTAACACTCAAGGCCTTATCGACAGCACATTGGGAACAGGCCAAAAGAGCGGTTATGACTATATCGCGACTGCTACAGACCGCGTTGTCGGAACCAGCGAAGCTACATTTACTGTTGGTGCCAAGCCGTCAATGGCTTCAGGTGTTTCGCAGACCGGTACACGCAAATTCTGCGTAGCTACGGAAGGTGTTGTTCGTTCGAGCAACGTTGCAGCTACCCTTGGAACCAACGTCGCAGCCGATGGCGATTGCGACGCTACGAACTACCCGGATGTTGTTCAGTAATTAAGCTAACCAATCTTTCGATTGACAAGAAATCCCGCAAAGCGTTTGCCGAGCGGGATTTTTCTTACGACAACACGCCTTTATTCCCTTATATAAGCCAGTAATCCTAAAATGATCTTCCATTCTGAAAAGACAAGAATTAGCAAAGAATGGCAATACCTCGGTCTCGTCCTTTTGGTGGGCGTTCTCGTGATGTTGCCTATTGCCTTTTTGGGCATACCAAAGGGTAATGATTTGAACCAGCATTTCCAGTTTGCACAGGCGTATTACGACTCGATCATGAACGGCAATTGGTTTCCAAGCTGGTCATCTAGGGAAAATTTTGGCTACGGCAGCATTGGAATACGGTTCTATCCACCACTCGCCTACTATATTCTGGCATTTGGCCGGATCATTTCTGGAAGTTGGTATGATGCGGCATGGCTCGCGTTCATGTTTTGGGCGATTCTTGCCTCATTTGGCGTCTACTATTGGTCTCGGTGGTGGCTCTCTCCAAGCGAGTCGGCCATTGCCGCGATCGCCTACGCAATCATCCCTTATCATCTTCATCAGCTTTACCTTTCGTTCGTTTACGCTGATTATGCCGGCGCCGCGATCCTGCCATTCTGTTTTGCTTTCTTAACACGATTACTGAAACGGGAAAAATGGTCGGATATTCTTGGGTTTGCCATCAGCTATGCGGCTCTGATTTTGACCCATTTGCCGACGACTATAACAGGTTCGCTGAGCCTCGGATTATATACCTTGTTTCTACTAAACAAAGGAAATTGGATGCGGCAATGTACAAAGGCTGTACTGGGCCTTGGTGCAGGCCTGGCCGCAAGCTCGTACTATTGGGTGCGAATGGTTTCAGAAATGGGTTGGCTTGTCCATAATGAAGAGCATTACAGAAGCGGCCATTATTACTATGCAAACCGTTTTTTCCCAATGTATTTTCATGGTCTTCCCGATGAATACCGAGGGAATTTTGTTCTCTCTGACCTTCTCGTCGCGTCGTGCTTACTGTTTTTCTTAACAGCGATCATTTATATCGTTTATCGCCGAAATTGTGGGGTGGAAGCTGATCGCAGAACGGAAGTGTTTCGGTGGGTATTGCCTCTCGGACTCATTGCGTTTTTCATGACCACTTCTATCAGCTCGCCGATCTGGGTGCTGCTGACGCCCATGCAAAAGATACAGTTTCCGATGCGGTGGATGTCTATAGTTGCGATGTGCGGCGCTATTGTAACGGGATTCGCGGCCCATTACCTGATAAAAGGCGATTTTTTGAAGCGACGCCTTTGGATTTATGCGTCTAGCGGGTTCGTGGCTTTGTTTCTTTTTTTGAACCTCGTGTATACATGGCATCCAAGCGCATTTATTCCTATTGCCCGGTCGGATTTCGAATTTGTTATGGGCGATTTGCCAGAACAGCAAAACTATATTTTCTGGTGGTCTATTTGGTCACAACCTGACGCCCTGAAAATTAAAGACAAAATTGTTGCAGAAAACCGAACAGCAACTGTAACTAATTGGAAACCCGAACAACGAGATTTCACAATTGAGGCCGGCAATGCTGGATATGCGCGGGTCGCAACTTTTTGGTACCCCCGGTGGCAGGCGGAAGTAAACGGTCAGATCGTTGCTGTTTCGCGTGATGAAAACGGAGCAATCCTGATACCAGTACCGGCTGAACGTTCCGGCGTGCGGTTGGTATTTGAGGAGACCTCTGCATTCAAGATTGCCGCAATGATCTCAACCATAACCTGGCTTCTATTGTTGGGTGGAATAGCGGTGGGCTTTGCCCATTTCAGGCTGCGGTTAAGCCGCCCTCGCCCTCAGTTCGCCGAAGAAGAATTTTCAGTTTGATACGATCCTTTTGCGCTCTTCTCTTCGCATGTTCAACAAACTTGGTCCTGCCAACATTGACCTGAATAACTGCAATTCTTCTTATTTATCTGTAGGTTCGATTCTGACGGCCTCAATTTTGGTATGTCTGCCTGTCTTGCTTTATGGTGTCCCGAGCGGCAACGACCTGCCGCAACACTATCAATTTGCCCAAACCGTTTTCGATAACCTTAAAAGCAGCGATTATTACGCAGGTTGGACAAGTTCCACCAATGGGGGCTATGGCGATGTCGGATTGCGGTTTTATCCGCCGCTCGCTTATTACGTTTTGGCAGGCTTTCGTGGCATTGCCGGCAACTGGGTTCTGGCGAGCTTCATAAGCCTTACTTTCTGGTTTTTTGTCGGCGGTACAGGTGTATATTTCTTGTCGCGCGAATGGTTCAGTGAAAATGCTTCGCTATTCGGGGCACTTGTGTACATGATTATGCCGTATCACGTGAACGAGATCTACAACGCGTTCACGTATGCCGAATTTGCTGCCTCGTCGATCCTGCCCTTCTGCTTCCTGTTTGTGACACGCGTGGTTAGAGGCGGTCGCAGCGCGGACGTGATTTTGCTTGCTGCGTCCTACGCACTTCTGATCCTGACCCACCTGCCCGTCGCAGTGATCACATCGATCGCTCTACTAGTTTATGCGGTTGTGTCCCTTGAAAAAACCGACCGGCTTCGCGCAATTGCAAGACTTGGCGTTTCGGTCGTAGTCGGCCTTTGCGCAAGTTCATTTTACTGGCTGCGAATGGTGACCGAACTTGATTTTGTAAACCACACGGCGTCCCAATTTACGGATTCTGCATATGACTTTCGATCAAATTTCGTTCTATCATTTTTATACTCCTCAGTAAACGACGAATCACGGTCCCTATGGTTTTGTGATCTGATGCTCTTGGCATCGGCCTTATTCTTAATTCCGGGATCGATAATTTTTTTGAAAAAAGCCGACAGTTCCCTTCGCCGACAACTGACTCCGATTTTTGTGATCCTGATTTTGGGAATATTTATGGCGACGCCCCTTAGCATTCCGGTATGGGAACATTTTGCGACCTTGCAGCGCATCCAGTTTCCGTGGCGTTGGCTCTGCCTTGTATCGTTAGCCGGTGCGGCTATCTCGGCTGCGGGTGTTTCTTCCTTAACATCAATCTCTGACCATTACCGACGGCCGGTATTGCTGATCGTCGCCGGACTTTCGATCGCCGCTGGCACATTCACCGCCGCGCAGATAATAAGGCCCGCGAGATACATTCCTCAGACTGAATTTTCAGTACTGATGTCCCGAATAGCGACAAATGAAAGCTTCGAGTGCTGGATGCCGGTTTGGGCGAACAAAAAAGCTCTGGCCGTTCGTGAAAAAGTCACCGACATTGATAGGCAAGCTGCTATCGAGGCTTGGCGCCCGACAGAACGAGCCGTCAGCTTTGAAGCGGGCAATGAGCAGACCGCTCGCTTTGCTACTTTCTGGTATCCGCGGTGGCGTGCTGAAGTAAATGGCTCACCCGTAGAACTCAGCAGGGATGAAAACGGCGCGATATTAATACCGATCCCTGCCGAAAAGGCAGTTGTAAAACTATGGTTTCAGGAAACGCCGGCTTTCTACATTTCTTCTTGGGCGTCGGGAGCAGCATGGATAGTTATCTTATTGGTTTTAGGACTTGGCTGGCTTAGGCGAGTTCACCTTAGGACCAAACAACCACTTTTTGCCCATGAAGAATTCTCGTCGTAAAATTAAGAACTTTACTTGATCTGCGCTTCCCAAGGACGGTCTGACGCAGCGGAAGACCAAAGCACTGTCCTGTGTACGGTTCAAAAGTCGCACCTGTTAGCTGAATTCACGCTATCTCTAGTTGCGACGATAATACGATTGACAATGTATGATACAATATCATCGGATGATTGTGACCGTCAATCAGATGTTTGACATTTTTGCTTATTTGACGCCGGGTTGGACAGCCAGAGTCAGAGTGGTCACGCTGGCGCGAATTGGATAACGCTATTGTTCCTAAGGGTTTAGATTCTTGGTACGGTTGGAAAATTTTTTGTCCCAAAAAAACCGGGGAAAAGCTGGGACAAGTGGGACAGCAGGGTAAACGCTTTGTTTACAGTAACATCCCTGTCCCAAGTCTTGTCCCGCCTGGGACAGCTTGGGACACGCGGCTGCACAATGAATTTCAGCGTCTTTGCGTTAAAAATTCCTTTCGTGTTAAATAATTTCGTGCTTTCACATATTTTCACAATTGCCCGCAATACATTTCGTGAAACCGTTCGGGACCGGGTGCTTTACAATCTGGTTTTGTTCGTTTTGTTGATCGTGGCTGCCGCTATTTTTTTAGGTGAACTGACGGCGGGACAGGAAATTCGGACCATCGTCAATCTCGGGCTGAGCGCGATGCTGCTTTTCGGAGCGTTCATTTCCATATTCGTCGGCGTTGGGCTGGTGTCAAAAGAGATCGAACGCCGCACGGTTTACTCGATGTTCGCAAAGCCGGTCAGCCGCGCAGAGTTCATCGTCGGCAAATATTTCGGCCTGTGCCTGACGCTGCTGGTAAACGTCGCCGTAATGGGCGTCGGCGTTTCACTCGCTCTGCTTTATTCGGGCGGCGGGCAGATCGCGTTTTCGATATGGGGCGCGATTTTGCTGATCTATCTCGAGCTCACGATATTAACGGGCGTAGCGGTGCTGTTTTCGTCGTTTTCGTCCGTTGCGCTGTCGGCCCTACTGACCTTTTTTGTCTTCATTATCGGACATTTCAGTTCTTCGCTGAACGATCTGGCCTCGAGCATGGGTTCGACCTTTGCTAAAGGTTTCTTCGGTGTGATCTATTATCTGCTGCCCAATCTATCGAATTACAGCTTCATCGTAAATGCCGCCCACGGCGAAGTCCCTCCCGGCACCATGGTCGCGGGCTCCGCAGCCTACGCGGTCGTTTACGTTGTGATTCTGTTGGTGATAACCGTGTTGATCTTTAGTAGAAGGAACTTTAAATGACGGTTTTACATTGCCGCTAGCTTTAGCTAGTGGTTCAGGTTGAGAAACAGAAACGGGCTTTATCCCGAACTATTTGTTCGGCTAAAGCCGCTCCATTCTTAGATTTGCTATCCCCTAGCTAAAGCTAAGGGCAATTAAAATGAAATCAAAGGGCATCATAACAACCGTTTCAGTTGTAACTATCTTGCTAGGATTTGGTCTGGTTTTTGTCCTTAGTAATTTTGTTCAGGCTCATCGGCCGCCTACGCCCGAGGGTTACGAGGACGAAGACCTTGCAATGCAAGGTTCCAAGCTCAAGGACTATTCGCTTGGTTTCAATGGTCTGATCGCCGATTGGTACTGGATGCAGTCGCTGCAATACATCGGCGGCAAGGTGCTGAAAGGAGGCGATAATATCAGCATCGATGACTTGAACGCGTTGAACCCTCGACTGCTGTATCCCATGCTTGATAATGCGACGACGCTCGACCCGCAATTTATCGCCGCCTATACCTACGGAGCGCTCGTCCTGCCTGCAATAGACAAGGATAAAGCCATCGCGATCGCAAAGAAAGGTATCGAAAATAATCCAAAGGAGTGGCGGCTGTACCAATATCTCGGCTACATTTATTGGAAGCTTGGCAGATACGACGAAGCGTCTGATGCTTACCAAAAGGGCTCCGAGATCGAGGGGGCTCCGATATTTATGCGTATGATGACCGCCACGATGAAAACCAAAGGCGGCAGCCGCGATACAGCCCGTGAAATGTACCGCCAGATGTACGACGGCGCCGAGGACGACCAGACAAAAAAAAGTGCCGAGTTTAGGTTAAAAGAGATACAGTCGCTCGACGAACGCGACGCCATCGGCGCCGCTCTGCAGAATTTCAAGGAACGCACAGGCCGCTGCGCGGCCCGTTGGAGCGAGATATTGCCGCTCCTTCGTCAGGTTCATCTACCGGCCGGCGAGGATTTCGTTATTGATAAGGAAAACGACCTTGTGGATCCAAGCGGAGCGCCATACATTCTGAACAAGGAAGAGTGCAGAGTGTCGCTTGATGAGACAAAAACCAAGATTCCGCTGCGATAGTTTTGATGTGATTCTCCCCGGCATCTTCCTTACATTTCCACCGAATGTTTTATCGGTTCACACTAAAAAGGCCTTTCCTGATACCCGCGGGCATCTCCGTGCTCGTCATCCTCCCGGTCGTATTTTTCGGCCTGCACGACAGCACCGATCTTTACCAGCACATACAGTTTGCGTCGACCTTTTATCATTCGATCCTTTCTGGCGATCTTTACCCGAGTTGGAGCGGTGAGGAAAATTTCGGTTACGGCAGCGTCGGCTTACGGTTTTATCCGCCGCTTTTTCACTTCATGTTGGGACTGGTACGTGCCGCAACGGGCGATTGGCTCTCCGCGATCAGCGTGTTGCTGCTCATATTTTCATTTGCCGGCGTCGCCGGCGTTTATCTGTGGGCGAAGGAATTCGTTTCCGAAAAACACGCTGCTGTTGCGGCCGCCGTTTTCGCCCTGATGCCATACCAGCTTTCGCAGATCTACACGTCGGCGTTTTACGCACAGTTTTGCGCGATCGCGGTACTTTCCTTTTCCTTTCTGTTTGTTACAAGGATATGTCGCGGAGGCCGCATCGCCGACGTTGTCGGTTTAACGATTTCTCTTGCCGTCGTCATTTTGACCAATCTTCCCGCTGCCGTAATAGGTTGCTTGAGCCTGCTGGTGTATTCGCTGACGCTGCTCTTGCAAAAGCCCGCGCGTGACAAAGGATCGAACCATATGGCCGGAACGATCGCGGCTCTCGCGTCAGCCGTCATTCTTGCTCTTGCAGCATCGTCATTTTACTGGCTGCGAATGTACCCTGAGCTTGGGTTTTTCCGCAACACCCAGCTTTGGACCGATCAGACGTTCAGCTGGCGAGAGCATTTTCTGCTGACGCAACCTTCAAAGGTCGTTTTCGGCATCTGGTTCAATAATCACACTCTGATCACGACCATTTTTCTTGCCGTTTGCGGTTTGGTCGGAATCTCGCGCCGCGAACGCTCAACACTGCGGCCCGCAATTATTCTCTTTGCGATCGCCGTATTTATGATGACGCCGCTGAGTCTGCCGTTCTGGCTCTACGTTCCATATTTGAACGAGGTCCAGTTTCCCGAACGCTGGCAGATAATAACGTCGGTCGCCGGCGCGATGATCCTAGGTGCCGGAGCTTTTAGCTGTATCGCGGACGTGCGAGACCGCATATCGATCAAGAATCCAAAACTCTGGCTTGCGGCCCTGACCGCAATCGCCGTCATAACGGTCTTTCAACAGCTTCTGCCAAAATATTATAAGCATCTGATACCCGCGCGTGAGTTTAACGCCTGGTGCGAGCGTGATATAAATTCATTGGGCTTTGAGTTTTTCTGGACTCTTGAAGCAAAAAAAGAAGCGTTCGCCGTGACCGACAAAATTGCGGCACCGGACCGCACTGTCCGGATCGTTGAGTGGCAAGCCGGCGAAAGGATTTTTGATCTTTCGCCCGGTCCCGCGGAAAATGTTCGCGTTGCTTTGTTGTATTATCCGCGCTGGCAGGCGACCGTAAACGGGACGCCCGTTTCTGTCACGGCCGCAGAAGACGGCGCGATGCTGATCCGCGTTCCGGCCGACGACGCAGAAGTAAGGATCTGGTTTCAGGAGCCTTGGTTTGTTCAGAACGCAAACTATGTTTCTGCGGCCGTGTGGTTAGCAATATTGATCGCGGTGGCCTTTTTATTGATAGGGGGCCGATCGCAAAAGCTTGGGCGTGAGCAACCGGCGAAAAACGCTTAGTTACTTAATTTGATAATTACCTAATTAAATCGCTGAATCTCTTTCAGGTATGACAAACATAATTGAGATCGAAAATCTTTCCAAAGAGTACAAAACCGGATTTTGGAAAAAGAAAAAAGTGCCGGCGCTCGACGGCCTGTCGCTGCAGGTAAAGGGCGGTCAGATATTTGGCTTCCTCGGCGGCAACGGAGCGGGTAAAACGACGACGATCAAGATACTGATGGGCCTTCTCTTCCCCACTTCCGGAACAGCAAAGATTCTCGGCCACGACATTTCGGATGTCAAAATGCACGCGTCGATCGGCTATTGTCCGGAAAATCCGTATTTTTACGATTATCTGACCGCCCGCGAATTGATGCATTATTTCGGCGAATTGTTCGGCCTGAATGCGGGAAAAAGAAAGCAAAAAACTGAGGAGTTGCTGACTGGTGTCGGTCTCGAAGAAAAAGATTGGAACAAACAGCTTCGCAAATTCTCAAAGGGGATGCTGCAGCGAGTCGGACTTGCGCAATCGCTGATAAACGACCCCGAGATCGTCTTCCTGGACGAACCGATGAGCGGACTCGACCCGATCGGCCGACGCGAGATCCGCGAACTTATTGCGAACCTTCGCCAACACGGCACCACCGTTTTTATGTCAACGCACATCCTGTCCGATATCGAAGCGCTGTGTGACGAGGTCGCGATCTTGCGCAGCGGCAAACTCGTCGCAACCGGTGCTCTCGACGATCTGTTGAATAAAAGCGGCGAGCACCGCTCGTTCGAGGTCAACGTTACGGGCGTTTCCGCAGCGATGTTCGACGGAAAGATCTCGGCAGGTGCCGCAATTTCAGAAAAGCCATCCGGAGCGAGCGTTGTTGTTAGCAGCGAGAATGATGTCGACACGGTGTTGAAACTAACTCGCGAAGCCGGCGGCAGCCTCGTTTCCGTCCAACCCGTCAAACAATCGCTGGAAGAATTGTTTGTAAAGCAAACGGTCGAAAATTAGCAGGGCCACCACCGTTTCATTTGATCAAATAGCGAAGTATTGCTTCCGCGGCGCGGCGCGATGCTCCGCCGTGGCCAAGCTTATCGGTTGTTTCGGCAAGCTTTTCTCGCATTTTTTCATTTTCAACAGGATCCAGAAGTCTGAAAAGCTCTTCGGCCAGCCCATCGGCTGTAAATTCAGCCTGTATCATCTCGTGCGCGACGCGCTCACCGGCGATCAGGTTCACAAGCCCGAAATGCTCAACTGAGATCAGCGGCCGCAGCAGTTTATAATTCAGTGCGGACGTTTTATAAACGATCGCCATCGGCGTGCCGATTATTGCCGTTTCCAGCGTCGCTGTACCGCTCGTGACCGCCGCCGCGTCCGAAGCGTTAAGAGAATCGAACGTTTCGCCGGTGATCAACAAGAGCTTTTCGGGCAGTTTGACCTGTTGCCTGGCCGCTCGGACCAGCCCTTCCGCGTCCTCGAGTAAACGGCCCGATGCGAGTGCAATTATGAATTGCAGATCGTTTTGTCTTTCGACCATAGCGGCTGATGTTTCGAGCATTACCGGCAAAATTCGCATGATCTCCTTGTGCCTGCTGCCGGGCAGCAATGAGACGATCTGCTTTTGCGCGTCGATCCCGTGCTTTAAGCAAAAATCGTCCTTGCTCGTTTCCGC
>DATJGV010000038.1:0-10942 GCA_035494575.1 Pyrinomonadaceae bacterium
TTGAAACAAATGCAGTCGCATTTCCGTTCGGCGTTTCGAAAGAGAGAGTTTCAGTATTCATCTAAACATTTTCGCTCCTGGATGGTTTTTACCCAATTATAAGCGATTTCGCATTGCACGGGAATTGGAACAAAAAATGGCGGCCCGAAAGCCGCCGTAAAACGAGATACTATCTCAATGGAAACAAAGTTTCCTAGAAACTGAACCGAATGCCGAACTGCAACTGGCGTCGGTTAAACGCAAGGCCTCTGACCCTGTCCAATGTGCCGATATCGCAATCGGGGTCATTGGCATAATCGTGATTGAGGGCGCCGCAGGTGCCGTCCAGACCCGAGTAGGTATTCTTCGAAGCATTATTAAATACATTGAAGAAGCTGATACTCGGTTCAAGAACCCACGATTCCTTCCAGATCCGAATCGGACGAGTCAGTCGATAATCGGCCTTAAAGGCATTTTGGAAAGGACTTGGGTTGTTTGTCGGGACAAGGTCGATCGGTGTCAACACCGCACCCAGTGCCTGCAACTGAGCCGCGGTAAACAGACCTGCATCGACAAGCCGTTGCCCTTGCGGTGTCAACTTGCCTGCGTACGTGTTGTTATAGGCAGTAATTGCGGCGTTGAGAGCACTGATGCTGTGGAATTTGCGACCAAACGAGCCAATATTTGTTCCCGGTAAAAGATCAGGGCGCGGAGATGATGTGTGCCCACCGTCACCATTCAGGTCAGATGTGAAAATACCATTTGATCCGTCAAAGTTAGGAATAAACAAAGAAATTGCCGATGGAGTAGCAAACTGATAGATCTGATCGAGCCGGAACCCGCCGATCAAATCAGCGCTAGCGCTGACAGTCAGGGTATGTCTATGGTCAAGACCGGTCGGCCCGTAGTCCTGATTGTAGTTACGGTTATTTGTAACATTCGCAAAAAACTCAGGACGGCTTGAGCCATCGGTTCCCTTATTTGTTGCCCAAGCGTAACCCACCGTATATTGCAGACCTTTTAACAACGAGCGGTCGCCGATGCTAAGGTATTTTGAACCGACGTCACCAAGCCGACCATTAAATGATACCTGAAGGCCCTGATAGAGCGAAAAGCCTCCCACAATAATACGGGCTCTGGTTAAGTCGGTTCTTCCTGTAAAAACTGAGTCGCTTGCCAAACCAACATCGGAAATTGAAGGTTGAAAAGCGTCTTCAGTGCCCGCCAGACAGCCTTGTGATATCGCTTGGTCAATAGTAGCAACTCCGCAATCAGCCAGAAAACTGGTAATTTTGGTCTGTGCTGCGACTGCATTAAAGAAACGCGAATCGCGCCGATTTTCATAATCGGAAAATAATATCGGAAGGCCAACGCCACGCTGCCTTACATAATCTACGGACAGCACATTTCCTTTGAACAGTTCGCGCTGGAAACCGATGTTGAACTGCATTGAATACGGAATCTTGTACTGGCTTGTGTACTGTCCGCCAAAGGTGTTACCGGAATCGTTATCGAATTCACGGGGTTGCCCAAGCGGGTCGTAATTGGAAAGATTCGAGTAGGCAGCCTGAACAGCCGAATGAATTTGTCCGAGATACTGCACAACGCTACCCATCGGTCTTCCGAGTAGACAGGTGTAATCACCGTTCGCCGGCCCCGTTGTGCATCCCGGAATACCGTTTACAACGATCGGGCTGCCGTCGGGGCCCAGAATGGATTCATGGGTAAAAAAGGATGGGCCGATTCCTGTTTTTATCCTTGCAAACTCGTCAAACAACGAGTTATTAAAGATATTAGCTTCATATGCGAGATAGAAACCGCCTCGGATACTGGTTTTTCCGTCACCGAATACATCCCAGGCAAAACCAACCTGAGGACTAAAAGCGTCCTTAGGATATTTCGGAGCGTTACCCAAACCGGCCCCGTATTGATCGAGTGCCGGGATTGGCGGAGCATCCGCGTTGGCGAAGAAGTTGGTGTCGTAGTTGTAACGAACGCCGAGGCTCAGCGTCAGATTGTGCCTTACCCGCCACTGGTCGCCGACATAAAACGCATATCGGGTGTCGAACTTTCCGCCGAACGGCAAATTATGCGCCGGGGTAGCCGTAAAGAAACCCGCGTTAGGACCCGTAGAAAACTCCTGCAGGTTGTAATCCAACGGATTTGTCGAGGTGCTGCTAAAATCGTCTCCGGTCAAGGTTAGCGGACCAGCAAAGTTGGCAAAGCCGCCAAGGATAATGCGGTTTATTTCACCGCCGTAGCGAAGGATATGTTTCCCTAAAACTCCGCTTCCATCATATTTGAATTGGAAGTTATCTTGGTACGTTTGCTGCGGCGCAAGCCCGTTTGGCCCGATACTGATGTCGAGAACATTTACCTGATAAGGAATACCCTGCGGCGTCTTGGGAAATTCGAAACCACTTAACTCACTGCTGTTAATCTGGTTGTTGAAATTAACATAGCCGAAACGGAACGAATGGGTAAATCTCGATCCGCCCATGTTGGCTCCAACTACGTGCGTGTTTGTCCAGTCTCCGTTTGTGAAAGGTGAACGGATCGATCCACCAAACGAAAGATCGTCGTTGTAATTGTGGAGATAAAAAACCTTTAAGTTGTTCTTTACCGACCAGTCGAGACGATTAAGGGCATACCGTGTTTTGATCGGTAACCCGGACGCCGCATCCAACTGCGGGAAACTACCTGAACTAAATGAATTGAAATCAAGTTGATTCAGACGCTCAAAGTTTGAGAAGAAAAACAACCGATCCTTGAGTATGGGACCGCCAAATCGATACCCTTCCTGATCGCGGTTAAATTCGGGTTTGTCTGCCTCGAAACCCGGACGAGCGTCAAATTTATTGTCCTGCTTGAAATAAAAGCCGCTGCCTGAAAACTTGTTGCCGCCGGTCCTGGTCGCAATACTGACAGCGCCCGAGGTCGTCAACGACGTTCCCAGGTCGAACGATGATCGGGAAAGATTAAACTCCTGCACCGCGTCGGTTGAAAAGTTAGCAGTCGTCGTGCCGACCGTTTCGTCTGTTACGTCGATTCCCTCAAGTTGTACACGCGTACCCGTACCTGAACCGCCATTGACACGGACAGCGCGATAAGCGTTCGATTTTGTCGGATCGATGTTGCCGCCATCAACAACAGTAACGCTGGGTTGAAGCGCCGCAAGTTCGAGAAAGTTGCGGGCATTTAACGGTAATGCAGTAATTTGGCGCGATGTGATAACACCATCCACTGTCTGACGGACAGTATCGACCTGAACGTCGGTCGCACCGATATCCACCTGAACGGTTTCGGTGGTCGAACCAACTTTCAGTCCAATGTCGGCCTTTGCCACCTGGCCGACCTGAACTATGACTTTATCGGCTGTCGCGGTACTAAATCCCTCTTTTTCTATTTTTACGGTATATACCCCCGGTTGAAGCGAACGCGCCGAATAAAAGCCCTGATCATTGGTTGTGGTATTTATCGAACGTCCGGTAGCGACTTCGGTTATCGTGACAGTAGCTCCGGCAACGACGTTATTTTGAGGGTCAACAACATTGCCCTCAATATTTCCTGTAGGCGTTTGTGCCATCACGCCTGAAAACAAAATGGTCAGGCATGAAATAACGACCAACAGGTAAAGAACAACTCTTTTCATACTGTTCCTCCATTTGAAAAATATGTTTCGCTAAGCGAACCCGAAATAATTTTCGAAATCCTTACTGTTTGAACAAATTGTTTCCGGTAGTTAAGAACCCTTATGCAAGCTATTAAATAGTCGAATATAATCAGGCTCCCATTGAAACATAAAGATTTAGCGCAAGTTTGATGCCACCGGGGAAGCAAGTTTTTTATCTGTCTAATATCCGATATTTACAAAACTTTACACTAGCTGCTAATGGAGATCGGGAAATCGAAAAGTCAAAATTATGGATGCCGTTCAAATTTTTGGTTTTTACAAAAAAAGCCGGCGCGAACGCCGGTCTTTTCTCCCGATGCGATAGAGTTAGAATGTGATACCGATCTGTCCCTGAAATGAACGGGGAGCAACGAAATGCGTTCCGCTAAACGTCGATTCGAAATTGTAGAGAGCTATCTTATTCGTAAAATTCAACAAACTGACCCGGGCCGACAATTTGACCTTGTCGGTTTTTAACACATTGTCGCTGCCGAAACTTAGATCGAACAGGTTGCGCGGTGCGATTCGCGGCGGGTTAGTATCGTCATTTTCCGTGCCGTCGGCCGGAATACGTAATCGCAAAGCGCCACGAGCAGGCGAATCGCAGCTTCTGATCGGGTTATCGAGCGTTGCAAAAACATCACCGCAGAATAGCCCAATTTGCTGCTGCTCGTCGCCGGTGAATGTCAAAGCCGTTGCGTAATCAGGCACAGCGCCCGAGACAACGCCGCTGTCGTACCGCCAGGTGAATGCGACAAAAGGCTGAAACTTGTGAAAAGCCTTAAATTGCTCAAAGTCGTATTGTACCTGTGTGGTTTGTTGAAAAGCCTGATCGTGGTCTATACGAAACACGCCTTCCGGCAGGTCGGAATTAAAGAATAGGCCTCCGGTTTCGGGCGGGAAAAACCTCGCCCGGGTGTGACTCGCGTTAAAGAAGGCGGTGACGCCTTTGTAATTGGTCAAGTTCAGACGAAATGAGACGCCGTCGATCTTCGATTTGTCCCACGAGATCGGAAACGTGATCGGCGTGTTTAGCAATACGCTGAAATCGTACGCGTTGCGTGTGAATTTATTAAAGTAATCGATGTCGGCGACGATGTATTTACCAATCCCCTGTTGCAGCCCGATGTTGTACTGACTGCGCCGGCCAGGCTGGAGTTTATTGGCCGATGTATCTCCGAGAATACCGTCCGAAAGGCCATTTCCTCCGGTCGAGCTCGATAGGATCAGGTTTTCGTTGTACGGGGTCTCAAAGCTCCGAATGTACGAAGCCCGAATAACCGTATTTGTGGGCTTAAAAAGGTACGACACCCCTAACCGCGGCTGCCACATCTTTCCTTTACTTATCCCGTTGTAGTTATCAAAACGCACGCCCGCGCTTATCGACAGGCCGTTCTTTAATGTGATCGTATCCTGCGCATACGCCGCTTCCTGCTTGATATCGGTACGTCCGTGAAAACTAAAAAGCGTGCCGCCCCGCGTTAGATCGAACGGCAGCAAGCCCGGCAAAAAGTCCGGGTTCGGCGTGGTCGTTTCGCCGCAAAGCACACCGGCAACCGGATCACCGCTTTCATCAAAACACGGCGGGTTAAAGCCGGGATCGGTAATACCGAATTGAAATGCCTCGTTCAAAAACGTGTGCTGAAATTGCCCGCCAACTTTGATGTTGTGAATACCCTTAACATAGGCAATGTCCGCTCGAATTCCGGCATTTGCAAGCCGGCGCTGCTGGCTTACCGTCTGTGTCTGGTCGGCAAACGGGTCGGAGCTCGGATAATAATTGATCTGATCCAACCTGTAATAAGGATTTACCGTCAGGACAGTCGAGTTATTAAAAATGTGGACCCAGCCGGGAGCTATATTGACCGATCTCACACGTTGCCGCTGGTCCTGGCCAAGAGCCTGCTGTTCGAATGTATTAGCGATCTGAAACTTGTTACGGGAAACAAATAGATTAAGGTGGAGCGTATCTTTCTGAGTTACACTGTAATCGAATCGGTTGAAGAGGCCGACCGAATTGCCGTTATTATGAAGCGACACCGTTTCGGGTGGATCGAGAAAGCGATCGGAACGCTCAAAATTCAAGGTCGTAAAATTACCGTATTTATGCGTGCCGAATCCGAACGTACCCTCTTCCTGAAAAGTGCCGAAGCGGCTAAATGTCGAATCAAATGAGCCGAACGGTTTCGGTTGATTCAGGCCTGATTTTGTTATCGCGTTCACCACCAGGCTTGTTTTATCGCCATATTCGGCGGGAACGGCACCCGTGATCACCTCCATCGACTGAATCGCACTTACAGGCAGCTGTGTCGAAAATGCTTTGCTCTGCTGATCCGTTATCGGTTGGTTATCAAGGGATATTTGTGATTGTGCATGATCGCCCAGGGGATGAAAAAATCCATTGGAATCGGCAACGACGCCCGGTGATGTAAGCGTGACCGCTTCGCTCAGACCGTTTCCCGGCGAACTCAACGGCAAACGGCTGATCAACGATTGATCAACATCCGTATGCGTCGAAGAGATATTCTCAACTTCGACAGCCGCTCCGGACACATCGACCGTGGCGGTGCTGCCGCTTAACGCAAGCGAAATTGCCGGTATCTGCATCGGTACTGAAGACCGAACGACAACTGTCTGTGAAGCGGAACCAAACCCCGTTGCCGCAACGCGCAGCGTATAGGTATTCGGCGGTACATCGTTAAAGGCATATGAGCCTTCGTCGCTGGTTGCAACCGTTTTGCTGTAACCGGTAACTGAGTTGCTCAGCGTAACGTTCGCGCCGGGAACGAGTGCTCCGTTCGGATCTATGACCGTCCCGGAAATCGTGCCGGCGGAGCCTAACGCCTGAGAAAATGCCGAAATTGAAAAAATGAGAATTAAAACGAAAAAAGAAAATATCCGTATCATTGTTTTATTACCCTGTGTAGACTCTAAAAACTTGAGTTTAACTGAGATACGGGCGCAAGTTACTAAGGGTTTTTAATGAACGGCGGTTTTTTCGTAATGAATGGTCAAATGGTCTGACCACCGGCGGCCTACTTTATTGGTTTTTCGAAATGCTGATAATCGGTCGGGCTTTTCCAGTTGCCGCCCCACGCCCAGCCAAGACTAATAAAGGTTTTGACTATCGGGTTGTCAGCGGTAAATGTTCCTGGAGCAGTCGGATCGTATTTCGCTCCGGACGGCAGTGAGATCTTTCCTTTGATATACGGATTTTGAAACGTGTTCAAATCGACGGCACGGCCGTATGCGTGGTTCGACAGACGCCCGCCGCCGGTGATCTCGCGGTAATTAAAAGACGAGGAATTACCTGCAGCCATCGAAAGATCGTCATCCCAACGGCCATTTTTGCGAAACCGCATGTCGGAGATCGGTATGACGGATTTGATCGGAAACTTTTCTTTCAGCGCTACATCGAAGACTTTTTTGACGTCCCGGACAAGGTCCTTGTCCAACACCATTTGTCCCTGATGAACGCGCCCGTCAAACGAATAATATTTGAGCCTTATCAGTTTTTGCCGCTTTCTGATCGATTTCGGACACTTTGGATCGAGCCCGTCGAAAGCCTCTTTTTTACTCATCTTGCTGTCGATAATCGGATGTTTAAACGTGCCGGGATTTTTATCGTCAACGGCCGTTTGAGCAAACGCTCCTGCCGGCGAGACAGCTAAAAACAGAATAAATATGACACTGATCAAGATTTTCATAAGCTACGAATTCCTTATTGCGAAAGCCCGCACAAGCTAGGGGGAAATGTAAACGTTGAGAGTATCGCCCTTGCTTACGCACGGGCTTTAGCATGATCAGAAGCTACAATTTCAAAAGCTTCGTCCTCAAGATTTTAGATTGCAACCTGCTCGACGTTATTTCCTGCCCGTTTTTCAGTATGATCTGATATGTCCCCCCGGGCATCGGCGCAATTCGGGAGATCATATCAAGATTGGCGACCGCGCCGCGCGACAGCCGCACAAATTTTCGCTCGTCGAGCCGCAATTCCAAATCCTTCAACCGGTAATTGATCGTGTATTTTTTGTTGTCGACCGTCGTGATATGAAGCAGTTCACCGTCCGCGACGATCGAAGCGATCTCATCGACCGCCACGAGTACGATCGTGTCGCGCTGGCGAACCGGAATGCGTTCGAGATATTCGGAGCCGCTCGATTCCTCGTATGTGCTCGCGGCGTTTCTGATCTTTTCGGTTTCTGTTTCGCGCCAATCGGCATGTTCGAGACGCTCGGCGGCGCGTCGAAGAGTTTCGCCAAGCCGCTGTTTTTCTACCGGCTTTAAAAGGTAATCGACGGCATTTAGCTCAAACGCCTGCACCGCGTAATTGTCGAATGCGGTGATGAACGCAACGACAGGCATCTGCGATTTTCGCAGCGTCTTCACGGCCTCAATGCCCGACATCTCCGGCATTTGGAGGTCGAGCAAGGCAAGATCGGGCCGGGTTTCTTTGATCATTTCTACCGCGTCCGCGCCGTTTTCGGCCTCGCCGACGATCTCGACGTCCGCAAAATCGCGCAGCAGCGATTTTAAGAACTCGCGTGCGGGGCGTTCGTCATCGGCGATAACAACTCTGAGTACGGTCATAAATTAGATAGCCTGGGCATTTAGCGGAAGTGAAATTTCAGCCGTGGTTCCCGTTTCGGTGTCGCGATCGAGCGTAAGGGCCGCTTTCTTTCCGTAATACGATCTCAGCCGCTCGCGAACGTTTTTCAGCCCGACCCCAGCACTGTCTTTTCGCGTTACGGCTTTTTTCCCCGCTCCGGTGTCGAACACGGAAAGCGTTAACAGCATCTCGCCCTTCGCGTTGCCGATCTTTGCTGAAATGCGCACCTCGCCGCCATTCTTGTTTTCGGAAACGCCGTGTTTTATCGCGTTTTCGACAAGCGGCTGCAGGATAAGCGACGGCACGCGAATGCTTTCGAGGTCGGAAGGAACGTCGATCGAGACGGACAATTTTTCTTCGAACCTTGCGCGTTCGATGTCGAGATAATTTTCGATCAGCTTTAGCTCCTGTCCCAATGTTGAAAATTCACCGGTCGAGCTCAGCACGCCGCGAAGCAGCTTGGTTAAATGCAGCAGCGTTTCAAACGCTTTATCCGGCGAGCTTTGTATCAGGTAGCCGATCGTCGTCAAAGCGTTGAACAAAAAATGTGGATTGATCTGCGACCGCAGTGCCGTAAGCTGCGCCTCGGCCGCAAGCTTTGCAAATTCCTCTTCCCGAAATTCCTGCTGGCATCGCTCGTGGGTTACTCGCAGCGCGTCGATTCGCCGCGCGGTCACAAGCGAAACATCCGCGAGCATCGCCGTTTCGTCCGACATTAGCTGACGGCCGCCTATAAAGTCGCTGAACACTATCTTGTACTGCGGCATTTCCGCCGTTGGAATATTTATCTGCGCGACACCGGCGGCAAGATCCGTGTCATCGGCTCCGACAATTTCGCTCCACGCAACCGAACGTGCGGTGAGCGCCTGCGACAGACGAAGGCTGATCGAATCTAAGATCTCATCGGCCGATTCGTATTTTTCGATAGCCGAACCAAGCTCGCCGCGAAGCTCATCGTAATCCGCACGGTGCAAAATTGCCTTATCGACCAGCCATACCGCAAGCCTGTGCAGCCAAGGATAAACGAGCGCGGTCGCGATCCAAAGCGCTAGTATCAATGTGATCGCCTGAACGTCGTCCCGGTCATGCGTCTCGTGATAATGCAGCAGGGGCGCCGCTACATACACGTACAAACCGAACGCTACGAGCGTCAGTAAGATCAGCGAGATCGCGCGTTTTAAGAACAGGTCTGCAAAGGCGAAACGATAATTTTGATAAAGTATCGCAAGTGCAAGCGGCAGCGACGACTGGTGCGCGACCAGCTCAACAAGCCAGGAGTTCTCTTCGCGTTGTCCCGTCAGATGCAACGCAGAGACCGCAAAAACGAGCAAGGCCGTAACCCAGATCGCCTTTTTTTCGAGCGTCTGGCGAAAGTTAAAGATCAACAGCGCGGCAGCCAATCCGACCGAGCTGTATGTCAGCATCTGCAGCGCAAGATCGGACGGTGCCACGCCGCGAAAGATCGCCGAGTAAAAATGCAAAACTGCCGCAAGCCCGCTCAGACCGTATGCGGTGAACGTCAGCCAGTGCGGCTTTTCTTCTTCGGCCTGTGCCGAGTGAACTACGACCGAAGGGAGAAAGCCTAGAGCTGCGTACGCCGATGCGGTCAAAAACGGAGAGATAACGACGATTCCAAAATCCTTTTCCGCAAACGTCAAAAGCTCGCCGATGTTCCAGCTTAGGCCTAGACACGCCGTTGCGATTAGCAGATAATCGACATTTCCGGCACGCGCGCTTCCCCTGTGCCTTAAAATCATCGCGAGGAGGAGCGCGTAAAGCGCGATCCCGAGCGAAAAGCCCAGCAGATTGATAAGCAATGCGGTGTTCAAAGAGTTCATTCGCAGCTAACGTTACTTTGATTTTTGACCTTTCGGCAATTTTATCTCAATCGACAGTCGTTTTGACACAACAGCCGGTCAAAATACCGATTTTTTCCTGTACGATTCGACAGGGAGGAGCGAAAAATGAGAACACTTTACGTAATGCGGCACGCAAAATCGAGCTGGGCCGAAGCCGACCTTGCTGATTTTGACAGGCCACTCAACGACCGCGGCAAACGCGACGCGCCTTTTATGGGTAATGTGATGCGCGAAAACGGTTATGCGCCCGATATTATTCTAAGTTCGCCGGCAGTTCGCGCCCGCGAAACGGCGAGCCTTGTCAAGGAAGGCGGCGATCTGGGCGGCGAACTCGTCTTCGAGGACCGCATCTACGAAGCAAGCCCGCAAACATTGAAACAGGCCGTTTCTGAGATCGATGACAAACACGCCTCGGCGATGCTTGTTGGCCACAACCCGGGCATCGAAGGATTTATCCGGCTCCTGACCGGCGCTTTCGAACCGATGCCGACCGCAGCGCTTGCCGTTATCGAACTGAATGCAGCGACATGGAGCGGCGTCGCCGCAAACTCGGGCAAACTGATCAAGATAATTCGGCCAAAGGATGAACTGAAATCGCATCGAACGACAGGCGGTTAGCTTGTTTATAGTGGCCTAAGGGCCCGCCAGCTGAATATTTAACGTTTTTGTAACATTTCGTTCATATCCAATTAAGTTCCGCTTCATAGAATTTTCCTAAACGGAATACAATTAATAAGACGTTATGGTGCAAAACATTTTGATCATCGAGGACGATGCGGACATCGCCGAGGGCCTGCATTACAACCTCAAGCGTGAAGGCTT
>DATJGV010000039.1:0-11340 GCA_035494575.1 Pyrinomonadaceae bacterium
ACCGTCGATCGTGTTGTTATTAAGCAACCCGGATATGCCGCGGAAACTGATCAAGCCAAAATTTCCATCTGGAACGGCTGACGGCGTGAGCAGTGCAAAATTTGACCAACGGCGGCCGTTGATCGGTAGTTCGTTGATCGATGTTTGGTTTATGTTTAATGCGTTGGCATTATCGTTAGTATTTATTACCGGAGCCTCGGCAGTAACTTGTACTTCGGCGGTAGCGGTACCGAGCGTGAGCGGCATATCGACTGTCGTTGATTGGCCGACCTCGACGACGATGTTTTCGGCTTTGGCCGGAGCGAAACCAGAAACACTTGCTTCTACGCGATATTTTCCAGGCTGAAGGTTTGTTACCTTGTACGTACCGTCATCCGTGGCATTTACTGTAACCGTGCTGTTCGTGCCGGTGTTGGTGATCGTAACGGATGCGTTCGGGACGATCGCGCCTTGCGGGTCCGTGATCTTACCGTTGATGCCGCCCGTAACTGTTGATTGTGCGAATGCCTGGCCGATGCCGATAAAAATGGCGATGGCGACAACCGCAATGAACTTGATTGAAAAATGTTTAGTCATTTGTTTTTTTGACCTCTATAATCTCGAAATCTAAGAGCAAAATTGCTTTTGTATAAACTGATCGGAAAACGAATATCTCAAATTTTGGATATTTATTTTGCTTTTTGGATTTTTTGCCGGTCCGGCGGCATAACCGAATGCCGAACAAGCAAACACCGCACATCGTTTGCAAATATTAAGTGCTTGATTTGCAAAACCTTACCGAACTCGCGTAGGGGCCACGACACATTCGCTAAAGTTTTCCACATAGGGGGCGCAAATAGGCGTATAATCTGATGCAATTTCAGTTCCCTGTTTGGGACGGTTTCGGGCCATAGCCCAAAACTGAAAATTTTACCGCGTGGCTGTTAATTTCGGGTTAAATAAATGGCGAAATTTGTCGCAAAACGTGAGATATTTGTAGGAAAAATGGTTACAAATGTAAAGTTTTGCAAACTAATTGAAAAATAATCGTTTGCGGCGTTTTTGAAACTTGACTTTTTTGTAAAATACATTTAAATTGTTCGGGCATAAACTTAAGTGACGCAATTTGTCACTTGATTTTGCAGAAAAACGATGTTGGAAAAAGGGGGAAATATGGCGCACGTAGATTATTCTACCGATTCATACAAAACACCTGTGCATCATCGCATTCTTGCAAATATGCCGGTCAGAGCGAGTTGGGTTGATAAGGAAAGCGGCGAAACCGTTCATGTCGAAGGTTTGACGGAAAACGTCGGCGAAACCAGCACTTTGGTTAATCTCGAAGTACTGCCGCCGGTCGGAAGCCAGGTCAAACTGAAGATCCTGGACGAGGAAAAGACGATCATTGAAGTTTCAACTCAGGTAATAAGGGTCGAGCGGGATCCCAGCAAGCCCCTTGCCGCGCTGTCCATTCTTGAAAATATCAAGAAATGGAAGCAAACCGCGATGTCGGCTGCGCAAAAATGGGTAACGAGGCACTGGCAGCTTAACTACGAAGAAGAATGGGTTAATTAATAAAGTCTTCATTCGTTATAATAAAGGAGCGGAGAGGTTTCTCCGCTTTTTTTATTATCAGGGCCATCCGCTGGGTAAAGACAGTTCTTATGGTTAGAGAGCCAACGATTTTTATTGTCGACGCATCACTTAAACGAATGAAATACGCGGTTTTATTTGTCCTATTATTATCCTTAACATTTATCGCTCAGGCACAGCAAAAGCCGCTGACGCAGCCTGAGTACGTCAAAATGCTCTACGGCCTGCAGGCCAATCCATCCGAAAAGACGGATATCGTCGATGCGTTGCGAAAACGCGGGATCGGCTTTGCCTTAACGGACGGTCTCCGAGGGTTGACGCGTTCGAAAAGCGGAAACGATGAGGAGCTCCGCCAGGCGCTTGAGGAGGCCGAAAGGCGTCGTCAGAACCCAGCGGGTTCCGTCCTGCCTTCGGCTAATGAGATCGAACATATTTTGGACGAATCGCGCAAGGCAACTCTTGCTGCGGTTGACGAGATGCCCGATTTCGTCGTCAAACAGCAGATACAACGGTCGGCTGCTTATGCGGGAACAGGCAATTTTCGCGGCCTCGACCGCCTGATAGTTGCCGTCAGCTATCGCTCGACCGGCCAGGAAGACTACAAGGTACTGTCTGTGAACGGCGTTTTGCAAAACGATCCAAAACCTAAAGGCTCTTATGAAGAAGTCGGCGGAACAAGCTCGACAGGCGAATTTGTGACGATGCTCGCAACGATCTTTAAACCGGAAAGCGAGGCGAAATTCGAAGCGGTCGATACCGACCTTTTGCGCGGGCGAAAAGCGATAATTTTCGATTTTTCGGTTGATAAGGATAAGGCGAAACAGACGATCGCGACGTCCGGCGACATCAGTGATTCGACCATTTCCGGCATCAAAGGCAGAATGTGGATCGACCGTGAAAATTTTCGCGTGCTGCGCGTTGAAAGTCAGGCGACCGAGATCCCCGACACATTTCCGATCCGGACCGCAAGGCGAAATATCGATTATGACTGGGTGACGATCGACAATGCAAAATATTTGCTGCCGAGTCTTTCAGATGTGCGGCTGACCTTTCGCGAAAAGAGCAAGGTGTTTGAAACGCGAAACCTTATCCGGTTCAAGGATTATCAAAAATACGGAACGGACGTTAAGATCGTGGACGACGATAACGAGCCTATCCCGGAAGAAAAGCCGAACCAGTAGGCAGCCAAGAAGCGCCGGCGGAATTCACGACACATTCGAAAAGATTTCAGGTTTTTCGAGGGTAATTATTTCTTTCCTGAACTAGTAAAGTGAGAAGTAAGCAACAACGGCAGGAACGATAAGCCACAGCAGTCCTTTGATGAGAAAGAAAAAGAAGGCAGCGATGCCGAAACGCTTGGTCCAATTCAGGGCCGGGCGTTTCTCTTTTTGCGGTTCTTCGTACACATTATTAAAATAACCTGTTCGGATATTATTATTCAAGATCTCAGTACGATCGCCGGAGCAGCACGATGAGAAAATATTTTCCGCGATTTACCGTTCCTGTTTTATTCGCTATTCTTTTTTCTTCGGCAATGGCTCAGTCCGGACCGCCGAAGGAAGCAAACAAACGCGAGGCCGACTTGGTAGAACTCACAAAGCTCGATAAAACCATAAAACTCGATATCAGGTACGCAACGACAAACAATTTTGTCGGCAAAGCGGTTTACACCGAAGCACGCGCGTTCCTGCAGCGGCCCGCCGCCGAAGCTCTTTTGCGAGTTCAGAAAAAACTGAAAAAGCAGGGTTTAGGACTCGTTATCTTTGACGGTTACCGACCGTGGGCTGTTACAAAGTTGTTTTGGGAAGTAACGCCGGAAGACAAGCGGATGTTCGTCGCCGATCCTGCAAAAGGATCGAAACACAATCGCGGCTGCGCTGTCGATCTGAGCATTTACGATCTTAAAACCGGCCAAAATCTCGACATGCCGTCAGGCTTTGACGAATTTACCGAACGTGCCTCGCCGAACTACGCCGGCGGTACAGAAAAAGAGCGTGCCAACCGCGATCTGCTGAGAAAATTAATGGAAGCCGAAGGCTTTACCGTAAACGCCAACGAATGGTGGCATTTCGATTATAAGGATTGGGAGAAATATGCGATATACGACATCGCGTTCTCCGAAATTGGGACGAAAAAATAATATGCACAGACCCGAAAAATCAGAGTACGACCCGTACTACGAAAAATACATTTCTCTCGTAATCGACAATGAAGTTGTCCCCGTTCTCGCGAGCCAGATGACAGAGCTTCGGGATATATTCGCCACTGTTCCCGAGGAGAAAGGTACCTATGCGTATGCGGACGGCAAATGGACGATCAAAGAAGTTCTCAGCCATCTGATCGATGCCGAAAGGATATTTGCGTACCGCGTTTTTCGTATCGCACGCGGTGATAAAACCCCGATCGAAGGATTCGAGCAGGACGGTTATATCGAAAATTCGCACGCGAACCAACGGACGTTCAGCGAACTGCTTGATGAAATGAATTTGCTGCGACGGGCAAATGTGCTTTTCTTTAAAAATCTCGGCGATGAGGACTGGATAAGGACCGGAGTCGCAAACAACGCGGAGATATCGGTCCGCGCATTGGCTTTCATTATGGCGGGCCATATTCGCCATCACGTAACCATCCTGCGCTCGCGGTATCTGTCCTAAATGCGTTACGACGTGATCATCATCGGCGGCGGCGCGGCCGGGCTGTTTTGTGCTATTGAGGCTGGCAAGCATGGACGCAAAACGCTGGTGATCGAACACAACGCTGAGGTCGGACGGAAAATATTGATCTCGGGCGGCGGCAGGTGTAACTTCACAAACATAAACACGCGGCCCGAAAATTTCATCTCTGAAAATCCGCATTTCTGCAAATCCGCTCTGGCTCGCTACACTCCGCAGGACTTCATCGATCTTGTCAGAAAGCACCGCATCGAAATTTACGAGAAAAAGCTCGGCCAGCTTTTCTGCCGCGAAAGCTCGCGAAAAATTGTCGAGATGCTGCTGCGGGAGTGCGAGAAAGCAAAGGTAACTGTGCAGACTGGTTGTTCGGTTAGAAATGTCATCGAAAACACCGGCTTTGAAGTCGAGACAAATCGCGGCAGATTTACTTGTGAAAGCCTTGTTGTAGCTTCGGGCGGTTTATCGTTTCCGAAGATCGGAGCAAGCAATTTTGGTTATTCAATTGCAAAACAATTTGGACTTAAGATCGTCGAAACTAGGCCGTCCCTGGTTGCAATGGTAATGAGGAACGGCGCCGGCATGAGCAAACTCGCGGGTGTTTCGACCGATGCATTTGTCTCAACCGGTAAGCACGCTTTCCGTGAAAACATTCTGTTCACGCATAGCGGACTGTCCGGTCCGGCAATTCTTCAGATCTCTAATTACTGGCACAGAGATCGCGATGTTGTGATCGACCTTTTGCCCACCACCAACGCCGAACAGCTGTTGGACGAAAACGCCTCGAGCCGTCAGCGACTTGATAATTTCCTCGCAAACTATTTGCCGGAGCGATTTGCCGATAGATTTACCACGCAGAATTTCGAAGTAAAACCGCTGAATCAGTACAGCAAAAAAGAATTGACAAGAATTGCCGAAATGCTGAACGGATGGAAGGTCCGATTTTCCGAAACCGAAGGCTACGGCCGCGCCGAGGTAACGCTTGGAGGCGTCTCGACGGACGACCTGTCGTCACAGACGATGGAATCGAAAAAAATTCCGGGACTTTATTTTATCGGCGAGGTCGTCGATGTAACAGGCTGGCTTGGCGGTTACAATTTTCAGTGGGCGTGGGCGTCGGGTTTTGCCGCCGGTGCAGTTGTTTAAAATGTGAAAGGGAGACGTCTCCCACACCGTCTCCCTCTTTTTTCGCGCCAACTACGTGGAGCAGCCGGCCACGAAACTTAAAAATCAAATTTCAAATACAAATCTAACCCGAAAAACCAAAGAACCTAGTCTAAATGATCCGCCCGGGTTTCGAAAAGATGTTCTTAAATCAACGTATGCGTAGAAATTGACACAGAAACCAGGTCTTGTCAAGAAAAATTTTTCAGCAATATAAAAATTTTTTTTAGCAGTATTAGCTATGCAATTTTCGGGTGATTTTGAAGAGATAAAAATTTACGTCCGGTGGCCGTAAACATCAGCGAAAAGCGGAGATATCAAGTCCTCTTACATCTATGTCGGATGTTTCCGACAGGTTTGCCTGACGAAGATTACTTAGCCGTCGCTCGGCTTTCTTGATCTGGGTTTTGGTGCGTTCGGCCATCTGCTTTAGCAGATTGCGCCCTTCGAGCATTTCCGCGTGGACCTTTTCACTTAAAATAAAAAGTTCTGATAATTCGAGTGTCAGTTTTTCTTCGCGCAGATCTTTCAAACGCGCCTTCAACTGAGCTATTTGACGAATGGCACGCACGAGTTCATCGCCGATCGTGTCGCCTTTCACCAGATCAGGGCTGTCGCGATATTCCTCTACCAGCTTGTTAAGCAAATTTTGATCACCCGCCGAGTACGCGTCGTTAAGCTTTGCCATCAGATCGTGCCGTCGCTCGCGTTCTTCGGCATCGAGCGCAAGATCGGGGTGGATCATTCGCGCGAGTTTATGATAAGCCTTTTTTGCTTCGGCCGTCGGCTGCCATTTGAAGGTACAAGCCTGCCAGTTTTCTTCGTCGGCCTGTGCTGCCGACTCTTCGGCGCGTCTTCGGGCTTCTCCGGCCTTGCGTTTTATCTCTTCATCCTCAGGATTCAACTTCACTTCCTCTTCGGCAATTTCGGCGTCGATCTCGTCAAGATCGGCGTAAAACCGTCCGACCTCCATCGTATATTTCGCCTCAAACTGCTCAAGCTCCGCGCGCAGATCGGCCATTTCCTCTTCGCGGTCGGCGAGACGATCTTTCAGGCGTTCTAAAAGTGAACGTTTTCTGTTTAATTCGATTTCCTCGGGCGCAAGCGAGATCATACGTCGATAATTTTAGCAGAAAAGTTTGAACTGTATCCGTGCGATCCGCTCATCCGCTTTCAATTATGAATAGAGGTTCATCGGCATCGTCAGCAGTTTTATCGGGTCCTCGACGTTCAGAGCTTCCCTTACAAAAAACGGTTCGCCCGCCGCGACGCCTATCATCGAGCCAAAGTACCGCGACCGGCTTTCAAGGTCGGTCAAAAACTCCTTCGTCGTCAAGCGGGTTTCCGGTTCGGTCGATTCTGGATTGTAAAATTGCGATCTATGAGCACGGATCGCAGCCATTTTTTCGTCCAGGAATTCCGATATATCCACGATGAACGACGGCTGCACGCGCCGCGAAAAAACATTGTGAGCAACGATCGGCACCTTTATCTTTTCGTCGCCCGTTTCCTCGTCATATTTTCGCATGCTCGCTAGCCGGGCGGATTCCCGCACAAGCTGGACGATATGGTTGTGATCAGGATGCGGGTCGCCGTCCTGATGCGTCACTATCACCTTCGGCTTTATCCGGCGCAGCACGCGAACAAGCTTTTTCCGCGATTCATCATCTGCAAAAACGTGTCCGTCCGCGAGCCCCAGATTTTCGCGCACATCAAGCTTTAATATCTTCGCCGCCTCGGCCGCTTCTTCGGCGCGGCCCTCGACGGTTCCGCGCGTTCCCATCTCGCCTTGGGTCACATCCAAGGCTCCGGTCCGGTAGCCGAGGCTTTTCATCTTAAGCAGTGTTCCGCCGACAGCAAGCTCAACGTCGTCCGGGTGTGCAAAGATCGCAAGAATGTCCATTTCCATCATCTGGATCAACCTGGAATATCAGTCGTTACGATGTCTGAAGAAAAACCGATTTGTTTATCGCAGCCGGGTTGCCGACGACGACGAACCGGATATTTTTCATATATTTGTTCGCAACTGTCTGAATATCCTCGGGTTTTACGCTGCGGATGCGGTTCAGGAACTCAAAGCTGTTTCGCCAGCCGCCGCCGATCAACTCGTAACGTGCGAGTTCGCCGGCCTGGGCCGCGTTCGTTTCCTGCCGCAGATAATAATTTGTCAAAAACTGGCCTGCCATTCCTGCGATCTTTTCGTCGGTGACAGTCTTGGTTTTTAGCAGATCTATCTGGTTCAACATCACGCTCACGGCCTGATTCGCATCGACGGCGGTCACGTAAATGTTCGCCGTGTTTGCGGCGTCGTTATTGAGTTCGGCATTTGGCGCGTACGAAAGCTGGCGTTTGATGCGGACCTCGTTATAGACAAGCTCCTGAAGCAGCGTCATCGCAACGCGCATCGCATAGTAGTCAGGCGAACTGATCGACGGCGCGCTAAAAACGCCTTCGACATAGTTGGTCGGCAGGTTTCGCGTCGCGATATCGACCGAACCCTTTGAAAAATCAAGCGGCGGAAACGGCTCTTCTTTATACTCGCCTCGCGGCAGTTTGCCGAAGCTCGATTCGACGCGGGCTTTTAGCGCGGCTGCATCCACATCGCCGACAACCACGAGAAGCAATTTCGACGTTTGCATCGCGTTCTGGTGATAAGCCTTGAGCTGTTCGGGCGTGAACGAGCTAACGGTCGCGATAGTACCCGAAGCGTCGTTGGCGTACGGGTGTCCGGCAAAAATGACGCGATCCTGCAACGCATCGAGCGCGTTGTCAGGGCTTGTTTCCTGTTCGCGCAGGCCCGTGATCACCTGCTGTTTGATGCGCTGAACATCGTCGGCTGCGAATGCCGGATTGAGCATCACGTCCGTAAAAATGTCCCACACCTTGTCAAAATTTTGACGTGTCGAAACCAACGATACCGCGCTGTAATCCTGACCGGATGATGAGGCGACCGTTCCGCCCACCCGAGCCAACTCGCGGCGAACAGCCTGACGATTGTATTTTTTCCCGGCTTCGGTCGCGACGTTGAGCATTACGTTTTCGATCCCGGCGGTTTCGGGTGTAAGGTTTCGCGCTCCGCCGCGAAGAAAGAGGCCTGCTGCAACGGTGGGCGACAGCGCCCGCCGTTTCAGAATGACCTTTAGACCGTTAACGTCAAATTCGGTAACCGACGACGCTTGCTCGGCAATGTTGTCGATCTTGCCTGTTTGGGCGAAGGCAGACGTCAGAAACAAAAGCAGGAATAAGTTAAAAATTATGAATTTTCGTATAATTAGATTCATGTTTGTTGAGTATGAGCGGTAGCTGCCGCCCCACCGCTGAAGCGGCTCTCCTCCTGATCAGGGAGGGATCTTTCACTACTGTCCTATCAGATCCGTATCTGTCAGATTGGCCTGTTTCTTGGCGTCTGGCGAAAGAATCGCAATACCGACGTGCGGTTTGCCGGTGATGTATTTATTCACATAGGCATCGATGTCGGCACGCGATGTCGCATTCAGATTTTTCTGATAACCGCGAAAATAATCGATACCCGTCGATGACCACCAGAAGCTCAAAGTATGAGCATATTCGCTTGGTTTTTCGCGGTCATAAAGGTCATTTGCCTCGAGCGTCGTCTTTGAGCTTTCAAGTTCTTCGTTCGTAAAATAATTTGGCGAACCGAACTGTCCGATCTCTTCGTACAAGGCTTTCAAAGCTGCCTTTGCCTTGTCCGGCGTCGTGATCAAAAAAATAGTTATCGGCCCAACGTTTCGCTGGGTGTAATAGCCGATGCTTACCGCCGAGGCAAGGCCGGAATCGACGAGCTTTCGCTGAAAACGCGAGTCAGGCTGTGTAAGAATGTACGAAAAAACGTCCGCCGCGTATGTTGATTTGTCGTCCTTACCTATTGACGGCCCTTGCCAGCCGATCTGAATAAATACGTTTTGATCGCTGCTTTGCTGGTCTTCACCGGTGTTCTTTTCGATAACAACCGCACTGCTTTTTGGCAGAGGCGGATGCTCGACAAGCGGAAATTCCTTGAACGGATCCTCAGGACGGCGCTCCCAGTTTCCCATTATCTCTTCGGCCTTTTGAAAAACCTCTTCCGGTTTAACATCTCCGGCAACGACGAGCGCCGAGTTGTTCGGAACGTAATAGCGCGACTCGATCATTCGCATTTTATCGGTCGTGGCCGTTTCGACGGACTCGCGGGTGCCGAGCGGATTTTTCCGGGTCGGATATTTATAAAACAGCTTGTCCATCATCTCGCGGTTGAGATAAAAATACGGGTTCGATTCGTTGCGGTCGATCTCGCCTATGACGACCTTTTTTTCCTGTTCGAACTCGGTTTCGTCAAACAGCGGATAACGGACCGAGTCGTTAATAACACGCATTGCCGTAGATAGATACGGACTCGGTGTTGTGAAGTAATAATCGACGACCTCTTCTCTGGTCGTGCCGTTGAACGTTATACCAAGGCTGTCGATATTATTAAGATATTTTACGTCGCCGATCTTCGGTTTTAGCCGCAATGCGTCGCCGCAAACAGGATTTGAGCCGCCGCTGCTTGCAAGATATTCGCATTGGAGCAGACGTACCGCTTGGTTCGTCTTAAAGAACATGTGCTCGTAAAGGTGCGAGAGGCCGTTGAGCTCGGGCGGTTCGGTGAACGAACCGTTTCGAACGGCGAGCTCGACCGTTACGAGCGGCACACCCGAATCGGGATAAACAATAACCTCAAGCCCGTTCGACAGTGTCTTGTTATAAAACGGAACTGGCGCCGCCTGTTTCGGCGCAACAGCCGCAGCTTTAGGTGCGTTTTTAGGCGCGGCTTGCTTTGACCTTGCGGCCTGTGCAAAATTTAAATTGAAAAGCGATAAGAGCAGTAGTGAGCTTAGAAAGAATTTTTTCACGCGAGAAACTCCGAAAATATTGTGTTTACGCCGCTTATTGCACGCATATTGCTATTCTTTAATCTACCATACGGAGACCAAATATATGGAACGCGATAATTTGATGCACGGAGCGCGATCGGCGTTGAATCAAAATCAGGAAATACGGGCTTGGGCCGAAAATTTTCTTAAAGAACGCACGCGCGGTGAAAAGGCGGAGATGTCCGACGAGGAATTTGAAAAATTCTGGCGATACCATAAACCGGAAATAATGCACGAGGGCGCGGCAGAGGCGATGCAGGCATACAAACTGAGAGATCGTCAGTAGGCAGCAGCAGTTGCATTCCTCCTCATACTGCCGCTGCCTAATGCCAAGTGACTAGGCCGGCTCGATCGGCACGACCTCCGGAGGCTTCGTATATAGTTTCTTGATAAAAGGCATGATTGCAAATAAAACTACACCGCCGCCGATCAATACGATAGCAACTTTGCTAAACAAGCCGACCAGGGTGCCTTCGTTCGGTTCGAAATTACCGGCAACAAGACCGCCGAAATAGCTTCCCATCGAAATCGATAGAAACCATACGCCCAGCATCAGGCTGACCATTTTCCCCGGGGCAAGCTTTGTCATCGCACTTAGGCCGACAGGGCTTATGCATAGCTCACCCCATGTGTGCAAGAGGTAAACAATCACCAGCCACCACATCGAAACTTTTCCGCCACCGAAAAGCGAGGAGGCGTAAGCAAGTACAACGAATCCCAAACCTGTAACAAGCAAACCGAAGACAAATTTGAGCTCTTCGGAAGGCTGGCGTCTTCCCAAAGTGATCCAAAGCCATGCAAAAATCGGCGCAAAAATTATGATAAACAGCGGCTGGACCGATTGAAACCAGGCCGTTGGGACTTCCCAGGCAGCAGTTACTGTGCGATTTGTGATCTGTTCGGCGAAAAGGTTAAGGCTTGATCCAGCCTGTTCGAAGCCCATCCAGAAGATGGTTGCAAAAACAAACAAGACAATGATGATGCCCATTCGCTTCCAGTCATCGAGCGTCAGTTTGTCCTGA
>DATJGV010000040.1:0-3499 GCA_035494575.1 Pyrinomonadaceae bacterium
TTGCCGCGCCGCCTACCGTTCCGCCCGATATGAAAACCCGCCCGTCCGCAAGCCTCGTCGCCGTGTGGCCCGACCGCGCCGCGTTCAAATTGCCCGTCGAAACCGAAAGTCCGCTGGCCGGATCGTAGATCTCAGAAGACCCAACGCCATCGCCGCCCGTGATCAGCACGCGTCCGTCGTCCAGCGCCGTTGCCGTGTGGCCGGAGCGCGCCGTCAAAAGGCTGCCGCTGGTTGTCGTTATAAGCGGCTCGGGTGCCGTGAGGCTGCTTGCCTCGGACCTGAACGACACAGGCGTCTGGCTTATGCCGCCTTCTGCGGAACTGCTAAGGACAAATCTCTTGATCGTATCGGCGGAAACACCGGCAGAGTACGCGGCTAGTGCCGAGATTGCGATCATTGCGGCAATCGCCAACAATATGGTCCGTCTTGCCGAGCGGGAAGTTGAGGTTTTGCGGTTTTCGGTATTCATATGGTCGATCCTTATTCTGGTTTACGTCTTCCTACACGAAGACAGAAATAGCTGACACGTCTGTCAGTGACTAAACGGCGGGTTTAGTCAACCGAGAGGACAAAAACTACGTAAAACCAGCCCTGTAAAGCGAATAGGGTAAAAGATATAAGGCCGCTTGAATGATTACGACTTACGAACGGGGTCGGTGTCGGACCGCCCGCAGCTCAATAAAAATGAGAATTATAATAGAGCGTTCGAAAATTAACCCAGAACGGTAAAGTTTGTCAAGAAAAATTTTTAATGGGTAAGATATTCCAGAAATCGGGCAATATTCCGGTTTCAAAACGGGAACGGCTCCGTCTTGCGAGGCCGCGGTTTTCGCACGTCAATTGTAAGGGTATGTCAGGAAGGCTTAAGCGAAATTTTGTTCATCGGCCGCAACAAAGTGCCGGAATTCGAACCATCGATCATCGTTACCAGCTTGCACAAAACGCGTGAACAATAGGTCTAAATTCGATAATTTACGTGGAAAATGCGAGAAATCGGGTCAGTTAGTTACAGATCCGAGAAGTTGTTCGAGATGGTGATGTTTGACGCCGTAAAATTCCTTGATCTGTCTGATCTGCGCGTCGAAACGTTCCACATCCGGCCGCGGTCCCTGACGCAGTCCGATCAGCATATTGTTCTTCGGCGTGTGTTCGGTGCTGACAAATTCGAACATTCTGGTCGAATACCCGCTCCGCTCAAGCAGCAGCGACCTCAACCCGTCGGTCAGCGTTTCACCGACGCGTTCCAGCATTACTGCATGTTTTAAGATATCCTTCAGAAAAGACGGCGATTTTAACTGCGGCCGCAGCTCGTGCTGACAGCACGGAGCAACGATTATCGCGTCGGCACTTGCCTGGATCCCTTTGAATATCGCATCGTCGGTTGCTGTGTTGCACGCGTGCAGCGCGATCAAAATATCCACCGCATCGGGGCTGTAGGCATCGATCGAACCGTACACAAAATGCAGGTCCTCAAACCCGCTCGCCGAGGCTATGTCGTTGCACAGTGCGATCAATTCCTTCTTGACGTCAACCCCGGTAACAGCAACGTTTAGGCCGCGAATATTCTTTATGTAATCGTATATCGCAAAGGTGAGATAGCCTTTGCCCGAACCCATATCGACGATGGAAATGTTCTTGAGTTTATCGAGCGGCGGCTTGTCCAGCAGGTTCCCGATTATCTCGACAAACTTGTTTATCTGCCGCCATTTGTCCTGCTGCTTGTCGCGTATCTCGCCGTGGTCGGTCGTGATGCCGAGAGCCTTCAGATAAAAGGCGTTCTGGTCGATATGCCTCTGTTTTTCACGGTCGTGCGTTAGGACCGGCTTGCTGCGAAACGTCGGTTTGCCCTTATTTAATCGCGATTTTCCTTTTTTTCCTATCTCGAGTTGATAGTCGTTTTGGGTCGTAAAAAGGTGAGCGCTGAAAAAATCGGTGCCCAAAATTTCGCGAATTATCGACACGCCGCCATCGAAATCGTAATTTTTCGCCGTGTCGCGCATCTCATAGCGATAGAGAAAAAAAAGCCGCAGGCCTTTTTTTGTTTCTATGAGGCGTATCAGAAGTTTTTGCAAGTGCTTATCAGCGCCCTTATAATTGCCTAAAGTCATTTTTACAAAGATTCCTAGCTTCAGACTTTCGGTAAAGGCGTCGATAAACTGATCGATATTTTCAATCATCAACAACAAAGGGTAGCACAGATGAATACAGATAAAAACAGCATAACGGGGACACAATTCACTGAGTCGGTCGCATATCTTTTGCGTGAAACTTTTGAGGGTTCGCCCGAGGGACAGCCGAGTGCGTATCTCGACCGCGGCATCGGCATTTTCAATACCCTTGACGGAATTTCCGCCGAGGCGGCATCAAAGGAAATCGCCTCAATGACCATCGCCGCGCAGACCGAGCACGCCAAGTTCTATCTCGACCGGCTCTGCGAATTCATCAGCGGCCGGACCGAGCGGGTAAATTGGGAGGACAGCTGGCTGATCGAAACCGTCACCGATAGCGAGTGGGACTCACTACGCAAAACGGTTCGGACGTCTTACGAGAACTCGTTACGCTGCCTCGCCGGCGTTGACGACTGGACCAAAGAGCGCGTCGGAATGGCGATGGGCCTTATCGCGCACACCGCTTATCATCTCGGAGCGATCCGCCAGATCTTAAAATCGGCGCAGGAGACCGAACGTCGCGATTCCGCTCAGGCATAATGTCACGCAGACGTCTCACACGAAAAAAGCGGATACGATTCGTCATCGGTTGCGCCGCATTTATTGCCGCACTTGTACTTCACATTTCGATAGCCGTCTATCTTGCCAGCGACGAAGCCGGCGACGGCATTCTGTATTCGCGGATGGCGGTGGTCCTGCTCGAACAGCACGTTTACTCGGCTGATACGCAGCCGCCCTACACGCCGACGCTCATACGACTGCCAGGTTACCCGATCTTTCTTGCCGGTGTTTATTCGATCTTCGGACACGGAAATAACACTGCGGTCCGCGTGACACAGGGAATCCTTTACGCGATAACCTGTGTTTTCACCGCTCTGCTCGCGTGGAACTGGACAGAAGGGAAGCGGCGCCGGAGAAGAAAAGCCGCGTGGTGGGCGTTTTTACTCACCGCCCTTTGCCCGTTCACAGCGATCTTTTCGGCAGTAATTCTGACGGAAACTCTCACGACGTTTTTTCTCGCGGCAATGACGCTGGCGGCGACGTACGCGTTAAAGTCCGCAAACAGAAACGTCTCGTGGCTTTGGTGGGGAGCTGCCGGCATCATCGCCGGATTTGCGGTTTACCTGCGGCCGGATAGCGGCCTGTTTGCTCTCGGATCAGGTTTGACGCTTGCCGTTTCGGTCTTATTCAAACGTCCGTCCGAGATGAAATTCGGTCGAAATTTTGCGGGCGTTGTTCTTAAAGGGATTTTATTCTCGGCGGCATTTGCACTGCCGCTCGTGCCGTGGACGGTACGCAACGAACGCGTTTTCGGCATGTTTCAGCCGCTT
>DATJGV010000041.1:0-3366 GCA_035494575.1 Pyrinomonadaceae bacterium
TGCCCCGCAGCGGTTTACGAAATGGAGCAAAACTCAAAAAACGGCCGCCTCGAACTAAAGGTCAATTTCTCGAATTGCGTTCATTGTAAGACCTGCGACGTCGCCGATCCGTATCAGATAATCAACTGGGTCACTCCCGAAGGCGGCGGCGGGCCGAATTACAAGGGCATGTAAAGGGAAAAGTGAAATATCGAAAAAGTGAAAAAGGCTAGCGGCAGCCTGCTATTTCACTTTTACCCTATTTCACTTTTTTGCTATTTTACTTTGAAGCCCTCCGCTCAATTACAGTATATTCAAGTTTTCATTTCCTGATGAACGATTTCAAGAGGCTTCTCAAATACGTCCGTCCACACTGGCTGACTTTTCTTATTGCTATTGTTGCGATGGTACTCGTTGCGGTGTTCGAAACCGCAACCGGAGCCCTTCTTGTACCAATTTTTAACCAATTTCTTCCCGACGCCGGACAGAGATCCCGGACAATATTCGACCTGAATGCGATGATTCCAAAAAATGATTGGTATCGGGCATGGCTGGTCATTTCGGTATTGCTTCTCGCGTTCACCATTTGCAAGGGCATCGCCGAATATTTTTCAGGCTATTTAATGGCAAAGATCGGCCAAGCGGCGATATTGAAGCTCCGGACGGAGCTGTACGATCATTTGCTTAAGCAATCGACTTCTTTTTTTGAAAAGCACCGTACGAATTTTCTCGTCTCACGGTTGGTCGTAAGCTGTTCGGCGATCGAGCTCGCGGTTTCGACAAATCTTCGCGACGTCCTGCGCGAGAGCTTTATGCTCATCTTCTTTCTTGGGGCGGCATTTTATTTCAACTGGCGCCTGATGACCGGGGCACTAATAATCGCGCCGATCATCGCCTGGATGACGACGAAGTTCAGCCGCAGCCTTCGCAAACTTGCGGACGTGTTATTCGAGGGAAACAAGCAGCTTACCGACACGGCGCAAGAAACACTTGCGAACCAGACGATCGTCAAGGCATATGCCGCCGAAGAGCGTGAAAAGACGCGTTTCGAAAAAGTTGCGCGGCTTATTGCGCGTGCAAATCTAAAAGGCGGGAGGATCGCGGCGACATCGCCGCCCACGATCGAGATCGTAGGCGTTATCGCGATGGTCGTTTTGTTCTATTTCGGATTGCGTGAAATTAACGCACAGCGCATGGACGCTGCACAGTTCTTTACATTTCTCTTTTTCCTATTCCGAAGCTACGACCCGATGCGCAAGATCTCGCGTCAGCACAACGAGATCGCACGGGCATTTGCGGCCGCAAAAGATGTCTGGGACGTGCTTGACGAAGACGAGATCTTGCCGGAAAGAACGGATGCCGTTCAGCTTCAGCCGCTAGAAACTGCCATTCGGCTTGAGAACGTTTCATTCAACTATCAGAACGACGACAAGCAGATATTGCGGGATGTCAGCCTCGAGATCCCGAAAGGCTCGATGGTCGCGCTTGTTGGCGAAAGCGGCGGCGGCAAATCAAGCCTGATCAAGCTGGTTCAGCGGCTTTATGATGTTACCGGCGGTGCGATCTATTGGGACGAAACGGACCTGCGTGACGCAAAGCTTCTCAGCCTGAAAAGGCAGATCGCTCTGGTAACGCAGGAAACAGTTCTGTTCAACGACACGGTCCGTTACAACATCTCATATGGAAAACCCGATGCGACCGATGAGCAGGTTGCCGAGGCTGCCCGCGTTGCGTTTGCCGACGAGTTCATCAAAGAATTGCCTCACGGCTACGATACTGTCGTCGGCGAACGCGGCGCATTTCTTTCGGGCGGTCAGCGACAGCGCGTCGCCATCGCGCGTGCGGTTCTCGTGAACGCTCCGGTGCTGATCCTTGACGAAGCGACATCGGCGCTTGATACCGAATCTGAGCGTCTGGTTCAAATGGCTTTGACCAATTTAATGAAGGACAAAACATCAATAGTAATTGCTCACCGCTTGTCAACGATCCGTAAGGCCGACAAAATTGTAGTGATGGAAAAGGGCCGCGTTCTGCAAACCGGAACGCACAACGAACTGCTCGAAAAGGGCGGGACTTATAAGCGGCTATACGAATTGCAGTTTGCCGACGAAGAGGAAGATATACTACAGCCCGCCGGGCTGTCATGAGGGAGTCCGAAAAGCAGGATCTGATCTTTGTTTTTCGGTTTTGTTCTGGGTCTTCCGTGATAACGTCTTTTTCAACGACTGAATACACCGAAGAAGAACGGAACACTGAATTCACAGAAAGAAGACACAGAAAAACGACTTTTTAGACAACCTCCGCCTTTAATATGAAATCAATGACCGGATACGGCCGCGGAGCGGTCGTCGAACAAGATTTTGCCGTAACAGTCGAGCTTAAAACCGTAAATAACCGGTTTCTCGATATCGCCTTACGCATGTCCGGCGAAATGCAGCCGCTCGAGGCCACGATCAAACGCCAGATCGCAAATCGCCTGTCACGCGGACGTGTCGATGTCAACATTCAGTTCGACCGCGCCGAAGAGGTCTCGTACGAAATAAACCGGCCGCTGATCGCGGGTTTTCTTTCCGCCATGAAACAAATGCAGCAAGATTTTTCGCTGACCGGCGAACCCGATATCAACGTCATTGCGCGCCTGCCTAATGTTGTTCAACCGAGAAAAGCCGAGTTAAGCGACGAGTTTGTTGTCGGTGCGGAGACCGCGGTACATCTTGCGATCGACGACCTCGAACGAATGCGCGGTAACGAAGGCGATATGCTCAAGGCCGAGCTTGAATTTCGTCTGCAAGAGATCGAGAAGCGAATGCCACTGATCGAACAAGAAGCTGAAAACGTGACGAACGAGTACCACCAGCGTCTTACAAAACGCATCGGCGATCTGCTCGCAAAGAGCGAATCGCAGATACAGCTTGACCAATCGCGCATCGCGCAGGAGGTTGCATTTCTCGCGGACCGCAGCGACATTTCCGAAGAGATCGCGCGGCTTCGCTCGCATATCGAACATTTTCGCGGGATCATGGACGAAGAAAAAGAGGTGGGAAAACGTCTCGATTTTCTGACGCAAGAGCTGAACCGCGAAGCGAACACCATCGCGTCAAAAACTAACAATCTGGTTGTTAAGGAGAACGCTCTCGCAATAAAAAGCGAGATAGAAAAAATACGCGAACAGGTCCAAAACGTGGAATAGAGTTCCAGATTTCGAGTTAATAACGTACTTGGAACTCGGAACTTGGAACTGAAGTTGGAATGAAAGGCAATCTTATTATCATCACATCTCCTTCGGGCGGCGGAAAGGGAACGTTGATCCGCGAAGTGCTGCTCAGCGTTCCGGACATCGGCTACTCGATCTCTTACACTACGCGGCCCAAACGCATAGGCGAACAG
>DATJGV010000042.1:0-15813 GCA_035494575.1 Pyrinomonadaceae bacterium
CAATTTCTTTTCCAAAAGGTCGCACGCCTCGTACGCGCCGGTCGGATCGATCGCAATTCCACCGGCTTCGATCTTGGCGATCTTGCCCTCTTTATTTACGACAAACGTTGCCCGACGGCCGTAACCGTTGGCTTCGTTGAACAATCCGTACTGTTTTGTCACCGTGCGGTTCCAATCAGACAGCATCGGTACGGATGTAACGTTGATCGAGGCAGCAAAGGCCTTTAAGGACGGACTGGCATCCATGCTGATGCCGAAGACTTGGGTGTTAGCGGCTTCGAATTTGGCGATATCAGCCTGATACGCCTGCATTTCTTTCGTTCAGCCGCCTGTGAATGCGAGTACAAAAAAGGCGAGCACTACGTTTTTCTTGTTGCGAAAATCGCTGAGCTTGACTTTGTTGCCCGCTGTGTCCGGCAATGTGAAATCAGGGGCGATATCGCCGACCTTTAACGTAAGTGCCGGGGGCGCGGGAGCCGCCTGCGCAAATGATATCGCAGAGAAAAGCGCGATAAGGGAAAATGACAGGAAGAGTTTTTTCATACTAATTTCTCCAACTACCGTCTTGCACTAAAGATTCTCAAGATATACCAGAAAAGCAGCGCGACGCTCGCAAACAGGGTCAGTGCGGCGGCGACATGCTGTTTGGTGTTAAAGCGGTACATCACGCTTGACGTGTTATAAAGAATTGCAGTGCCGGCAAACGCGACCATTACGAACGCGAACACGTTGCCGAGCGTGAATCCGAAAAGAGCACTCGCGACTATAAATCCGAGAGCTGCAAATCCGCCAATCGCCAGGATCGGCCCAAGAAAACCGAAATCCGCACGGGTAAGAAATGCCGTCGCAGTTATCCCGAGAAACAGCCCGAGCGTGACGATGCCGGCCTTCACGATAACGGTCGGATCGGAATAGTACGCCGCGACATACAGCAGCGGAACGAAAATTATTGCCTCGGCGATTACGTAGATCCCTAGTCCGAGATACTGTATCAATCCCGAAACTTCCGAGACGGCCCAGCGGTTAGCCATCCACGAAACGCCCATGAACAGAGCGAGCACGACGAGCCAGCCGATGCTGCCGCCGGCGAATACTACGCTCGCGATACCGTAAGCCGCTCCCGAAACGAACATGAACGCCTCGACCACAATAAATGCAAGTATCGCGGCCGCCAGAAGGAGATAGGTCTTGCGGATGAACGATGCCCGCTGTTCGGGCAAGGCATCAGCCGCCGGAGTGCCAAATGTGCTTGTAAAGTTTTCCATAGATGTTTGGTTAGTTAGATTACTTACGTTGCTAATTGTTTGCCTGTTTCAAGAACCGTCAGTAGTACCGCGAAACGCAGAATCGACGCTCCAGATGCCGGAACCCCGCCCCGCGATATACAGGAACGTGAATGCAAGAAGAGCGGCTAGCTCACCGCCATTTTGTATCGGCAAGGCACCCATCGGCTGGTGCACCATAAAATAAGCGACAGCCATCTCGCCGCTCGCGATAAATGCCGCGATGCTGGCATACAGGCCGATCAGTATCAACAGGCCGCAAACCAATTCGATAACTCCACCTGCGGTCATTAAACCACCTAATGGCATTGGCCCACCCTTGGACGGCGGAAAATTGAAAAACTTCTGCGTGCCATGAAGAACAAAAACGAGACCCGCAACGATTCGTAGGAGAGCGTAAAGATAAGGCGAATATCGACCGAGAAACCGAACCATAATTTACACTCCTTTTATGAAATTGCAGACATTATACAGCAAACGGCAACGAGCGGGTATGCAAGAGCAGTGATCGTAAACTGTAAATTCTCTTGCCGTTGATACCCACTCGATCCCCGATCGAAGTATCCCAACACCGTCCCACGCACCCACGCAGGACAGATATTGTTTTTGGATCATAGAAGGTTGGCTATTTTTCAAAGAACGGACGGCCACGCCGGCTAGCGATATTTTGAATCTTTTGGGCGGGCCGCAGCCCGCCACTTATCGATTTGCTAGATGGATTCTGCAATGGCTTCGTCGAAGATCTGAAGCGCAACGTCAACATTCTCTTTGGTCAGAATGAGCGGCGGCGACCAGCGGATCGCGTTGCTGCCGCAGCCAAGGATGATCAATCCTTTTTGATAACAGGCCATTTCGACCTTATCGCGGAGTTCGGCATCGGGTTTTAGCGACGTCTTATCGGTAACGAATTCGACGCCGAGCATCATTCCGTAGCCGCGAACGTCGCCGATGCATTCGTATTTATCCTTCAGCTTATTCAATCCGGCTTCGAGGTATGCTCCGACCGTTGCCGAGTTTTCAACCAGACCGCCTTGCAGCAGTTCGATCGTTTTCAGCGCCGCTGCGAGGCAAACCGGATTCCCGCCAAATGTCGACGCGTGAGCGCCCTTGTGCCAGTCCATGACATCGGCACGTGCCGTACACGCTCCGATAGGCATTCCCGACCCGAGGCCCTTTGCCATGCAGACGATATCGGCTTTGACTCCGTCGTAATGATCGAGAGCGAACATCTTGCCGGTACGTCCCATACCGGACTGGACCTCGTCAACGATCAGCATAATGCCATATTGGTCGCAGATGCGGCGGAGTTCTTTGACGAACGGTTTCGGAGCCGGGATGTAACCGCCTTCGCCCTGAACGACCTCGAGAACGATTCCCGCGACCTCTTCGGGCGGCGTCGTGGTTTTGAAGACACGGTTTTCCAGCCAGTTGATGACATCGCGTGAGATGGTTTCTTCATCGGTCGGCATTTCATTGGCAAAATGGCGGAATTTGTTCGGGTATGGGATATGAACGACGTCGAGCGCCTGTCGCATAAATCCAAGCCGCTGCGCCTTTTTCGATGAGGTCAAGGACAGTGCGCCGAGCGTTCGGCCGTGGAACGAGCCGTAAAACGAGACGAATTTTTGCCGATGCGTGTGGTACATCGCAAGCTTCAAAGCAGTCTCGACCGCTTCGGCTCCGCTGTTTGCGAAATGCGTTTTTGTCGGGCCATCGATCGGCACGATCTCGTTCAGCTTTTTGCCTAATTCGGGCATATGGCGGTAATAAAAATCGGTACCGCAAAGATGGATGAATTCGTTTGCCTGTTTAGTGATCGCCGCAACGACCTCAGGGTGCGTGTGCCCGGTCGAACAAACCGCGACGCCGGCGTTGCAGTCCAGAAACACGTTGTCGTCCGGGTCGGTTATCCACACGCCGTGTGCGTGGTCTATGACAAGCTTGTAATCAGGACGCGGATAGCTCGGCGTGACATATTCTGTATCAGCGGCGATGATCTCTCGCGATTTCGGGCCGGGGAGTTCTGTCTTAATACTGGGTTTTTGTAATTCGGCTGTCGGTATCATTTCTTTCTCCTTGTAAGTGTTTAGAGGTTAACCGTGTCTTTATGGAAGTTTGTACTTTGAACAAGGAGAAACTTAATCGCCGGCGAAGAGGTTCGCTCGCTGTTTCATCGGACTGAGTTTTGCGATGCAGCGCGGAGTCATAGAGATAAACCAAATATACCAAAATGCTGCAAGAGTTTCAAAAAATTCGTTGTGGCCAAAAGTTGTGCTGGTGGAAAGAAGAATTTGTTTTTCTTTGCGGCCTTTGCCGCCTTGCGGAAAATAATCTCCCGCAAAGACGCCAAGAACGCAAAGATCCCGGAAATGCTTACACAATGACTAGGAACTACCAAAAAATTGAATGGGGATGCCCGCGCTCAATCGTTGCGGCACCGTTACGGAAGTGAAACAATAGCCCTATGCAAGCTCAAAAAAAATACACGAACCGTCTCGCGGACGAGACCAGTCCGTATTTACTGCAGCACGCTCATAATCCGGTCGATTGGTATCCGTGGGGCGACGAGGCGTTCGAAAAGGCAAAAGCCGAGGACAAACCTGTTCTGGTGAGCATAGGTTATTCGGCATGTCACTGGTGTCACGTCATGGAGCACGAATCGTTCGAGGACGAAGCTACAGCACGGATAATGAACGAGCATTTCGTCAATATAAAGGTGGATATGGAAGAACGCCCGGACGTCGATCAGATCTATATGACGTTCGTACAGCTTACGACGGGCCGCGGCGGCTGGCCGATGAACGTTTTTCTCACGCCCGAGAGACTGCCGTTCTTTGGCGGCACGTACTTTCCGCCGGTTTCACGGTTCAATATGCCGAGCTTTTCGCAAGTTCTGCTAAGCGTGGCCGAAGCATACCGTGATAAACGCGACGAATTGCTGCATTCGGCAAACGACATTTTGGGCGAGATGCGGCGGGTTGGAATCTCGGAATTTCATCCCGGCGGATTGTCGCTTGAACAGTTGGACAGCGCTTTTGAAAATATGTCGCGGTCGTTCGACGGGACGAACGGCGGATTTGGCGGCGCTCCGAAATTTCCGCCCTCAATGACGCTGGAATTCTTGCTCCGGTATCATCATCGAACAGGTAAACAACGAGCGCTCGAGATGGTCGAGCGAACGTGCAGGAAAATGGCGGACGGCGGCATTTATGATCAGCTTGGCGGCGGATTTCATCGCTATTCGGTCGATGCGGTGTGGCTAGTGCCCCATTTTGAAAAAATGCTTTACGACAATGCTCAGCTGATACGGGTTTACCTTCATTTATATCAGATCACTAAACAGGCCCTTGGTAGCGGTAAACCACCCGCTAACGCAGGTGGTACTGACACGGTTGAGGAGTTTTACAAGCGCGTCGCGGTCGAAACGCTCGAATACGTGCGACGCGAGATGTTTGATGCAAGCGGCGGCTTTTATTCCACCCAAGATGCCGATAGCGAAGGAGTTGAGGGCAAATTCTTTGTTTGGACGCCCAAGGAGATCGTCGAAATTTTAGGACAAGAAGATGCCCAAGTCTTCAATTTCTATTACGATGTTTCCGAAGAAGGGAATTTTGAAGAAAAGAATATTCTCAATGTTCGATACGCTCCGGCTGAAGCGGCGCAGGCCCTTAAGATCGACGAGAAAAAGCTAAACGAAGTTCTCGAACGTGGTCGCAAAAAGCTTTTTGAGGCGCGCGAAAAACGAATTAAACCGTTCCGTGACGAGAAAATATTAACCGCGTGGAACGGGCTGATGCTTGCCGCGTTTGCCGAGGCTTCGGCGGTTTTGGATAATGCAGAATACCTTGATATTGCCAAACGAAACGCAGAATTCCTATTGACCGAATTGCAGCATGACGGGCGCCTGTTGCGGACATGGAAAAACGGGACGGCAAAGCTAAACGGGTATCTCGAAGACTATGCAAATCTGGCCGACGGATTGATAGAGCTTTATCAGGCTTCGGGCGAGATTCGTTATTTAACGGAAGCGAAACGGCTCGCCAATCTGATGATCGACGAATTTTGGGATGAGGAAAACGGCGGATTTTTCTTTACGGCAAGCGATCACGAAGAGCTGATCGTCCGAAACAAGGATTATTACGACAATGCGACGCCATCAGGGAATTCGGTAGCGGCGGATGTGCTGTTAAAACTGTCAAAATTCTTCGCGGATGAAAAATACGAACGGTTCGCCGCAACGGTTTTGCGGCTCGTGGCGACGCAGATCAGCCGGTATCCGCAAGGGTTTGGCCGGGCATTGTCATCTCTTGAGTTTCACCTCAATCCAGCGAAAGAGATCGTTATCATCGGCCAGGAAGGAAATGAACTAGCAAAAGCTGTCGGGCAAACTTACGTGCCAAATGCCGTCATTCTCCGTTCAAACGATCCTGAAGCAGAGTCGGGAATCATACCGCTTTTCAAAGACCGTCATTCTACTGATGGAAAGCCGACTGCGTACGTTTGTGAGAATTTTGTCTGTCAGCGGCCGGTTACGGAGTTGAAGGAGTTTTTGTCGCAGATCTAGTTGCCGTGGCATTTTACAAGAATGCAGAAGCCCGCGCGTCAGCAGGGCGGAACTGGCGACGTTAGATTCGCCCTTACTTACGTGCAGGCTTTCGCAAATGTCGTCCAGGAACTCTCTCCGAAATGCAGACAAAAATGAAAAAGCACGCTGCATAGGTAGCGTGCTTTTTAACTAAAACTTTTGTCAAGCTTCAATTATTTGTTGGTGTTTGCATGAGCAGCGTTGCTCGTAGCCGAGTTGCTGGACATGGTGTTTGACTTCATCGTGCTGTTTGATTCAGCTTTGTTGGTTGCTGCCGCGTTTGCGGTGTTGCCGGCTGCGTTAACAGCGTTGCCAGCTGCGTTGACCGCGTTGCCGGCTGCGTTGACCGCGTTGCCTGCCGAATTCAAAGCGTTAGCAACGGTTTTGTTAGCGTTAGCTGCAGTGTTGGTTGTTTCGCCGCCGCAAGCCATTCCCAAAGCACTCAAAGCCAAAAGTGTTGAAAGTGCGATAACTTTTTTCATAATCGAATTGATTCTCCTGTCTTCTTCAAAGATTAAATTTACCTATTTTTACCACGGCCACGTTTAAACGCAGCCCTGTCCCAAACCCTAATTTTTTGGAACATTGGACAATATAAATAGCAAAATGCGGATAGTCAACCCAAGAAATGAAAAAAGTGCAGTTTTTCAAGGAATTTTTTTGGATAATTTTGTCGATTTTTCAGAGATTTGAAGGCGAATTTAACTGATTGAGCGGAAAAAACCGAACCGGAATGTGATCGAGCTCTTTATATTCCATCCGCTCTGATCCGCCTGATTCCCTTGATCCGCCTCCAAACCTGCCTAACTTCAACCAACTGCGACTACCGCCACACCTGCCCGCTGCGCCAGCGGGAGAGGAGGTGTAAGTACTGACAAAGTATTGCCTGCCGCCAAACCAACAATTGCCCGTTGTGCTGCATCATAAATTTTAACAATCTTTTGTCCTAAATTTCGGCGCGGCGGTGTATATCGTATAAGGGGCTGTCAAGAAATCTAAACTTTCCGGACCGCAAGAACGTTTACTCTTTAGGCATTTGAATTAACAAGGAGATTTATGCTTTCCGGCGTGCAATTCGGCAGGTACGAGGTCGGAGACAGGATTGGCTCCGGCGGAATGGGCGAAGTTTATCTTGCGAAAGATAACCAGCTTGACCGCAACGTCGCGCTCAAGTTATTGCTGCCCGAATTTTTCAGCGATGAGGAACGCGTCAAACGCTTCAAGATGGAAGCGCGCGCCGCTTCTGGACTGAACCACCCGAACATTATTACGATCCACGAGATCAACGAGGAAAGTGGGCAGATATATATCGCCACCGAATTTGTTGACGGCGAAACGCTGCGCGAACGGATACAAAAATGCGATATCACCCAGATCGAAGCCGTCAAGATAGCTGAGCAGGTTGGCGACGCTTTGGCGGTTGCTCATGAAGCGCGCGTCGTTCACCGCGATATAAAGCCTGAAAATATAATGGTCCGGCGCGACGGCATAGTAAAGATCCTCGACTTCGGACTGGCTAAGCCCATCTTCGTTCGTGCCGTCGGAGCGGAAGATGAGACCGTGCGTCTGGTCGAAACTCAAGCGGGCCTGGTTATGGGCAGCGTCCGCTACATGTCACCCGAGCAGGCCCGCGGAAAGCCTACCGACCAGCGGACAGACGTCTGGAGTCTCGGTGTTGTGCTGTACGAGATGCTGACCGGCATTAATCCGTTTGCGGGAGAGACGATCAGCGATTCGCTCGCCGCCATTATTCATCTCGAACCGCCGCCGATAGAGGATGCGCCGGAGGAGTTGCTGCGAATACTCAGAAAGGCCCTCAAAAAGAAGGCTGATGACCGATATCAGGACATTAAGGATCTCGCGCTTGACCTGAGAGAGCTTCGGCTCGATTCGGACGCCCTTGGGCTGGACACATCGTCACGGATCTATGCAAACACGGTAGCTATTCGCGGCAATACTACTGATGAGAACCAGGCTGCGCTCCATCTGACAAATTCGGGGCAGCAGCGGACAGGCGGCAACAGCAACGGCTGGCAAAACAGTTTCATCAACAGCGGCGCGGCAACGATCGGCGCGCGTTACAGGCCGGCGGCGGTGTTGCTGTCGATCGTTGCTATTGCGTTAGGCGGCTGGTTTTTCCTGCCGAAATTGCTCGGTCATGGTACGTCTAGTTTTCAGTCGATACAGGCGTCGCGCCTGACCGACACAGGGACGGCCCAATCTGCAGAGATCTCGCCGGACGGGCGCTTTGTTGCGTACGTCGATAGGAACCAGGACAAATACGGACTTGCTGTCAAGCAGATCGCTACGGGAACCTCAGTCCCTATCGTCGCACCCGCAAAGATCGAATTTTACCAGCCGACATTCACGCCGGACGGCGAATTCATCTATTACGTCACAAACGATAAGGGCCTGGGCACGCTGTATCAGGTCTCGACCCTCGGCGGTGAGAGTAAAAAGCTTCTAACCGATATTGATTCACGGGTTGCATTCTCGCCGGACGGCGGACGGATGGCATTCATTCGTCACAATCCGAGCGCCGGCGGCGATACGATATTCATCGCGAACCGTGACGGCACCGGACTGGAACCTTTCATCCAGACGAAGGAAGCCGGCTTTGACCAATTTGTCGGAGTCGATTGGTCTGCAGACGGGAGTAAATTGATCGCAGGCGTGTTTAAGAACAAGGGCGATGTTGTTCGAAAAGTTCAGCTCGCCGCGTTTGACCTTCACAACAAGCAGGCGGAGTTTATCGGCGACCGCGTGTGGCTCGGGCTTAAGGGCTTTGAAACGCTTCGTGACGGTTCGGGGATCGTGCTGGTCGCAAAGGCGAAGCCGGACGACTACTCGCAGATATGGAATGTCGCCTACCCGTCCGGCGAGGCAAGGCAGATCAGCACGGACACCAGCGACTTCGGTTCCGTCAGCGTTTCGGCGGACGGAATGTCTATAGTTACGACGCGCGTCGATACGATATCGAGCGTCTGGTCGGTGAATCCGCAAAGCCGCGAGATGAAGCAGCTGACATCGGAAAGCAAGAATCTGCTTGGCTATGCGGGCTTGTCGCAGATGCCGGATGGCCGCATCCTGTTCGCGAAAAACACCGGCAAGGAGATCAATATTTTTTCGATGGACGAGTCGGGCGGAAACGAACGACAGTTGACATCTGGAAGCGGCGTGAATATGTTCCCCGCGGCATCGCCTGACGGCAAGTTCATCCTGTTTGGATCGAATCGCGGCGGCACTGTTTCGCTGTGGCGGATGAATGCGGACGGCAGCTCGCCCGTTCAGGTGACCAACCAGGCTAACGTGATCGACGGACAGCCGCAAATTTTGCCGAATGGCAAAAGCGCGATATTTATGCGGCAGACCACCGACGGCGGTCGCATGAAAATGCTCGAGGTCGGTTTGGACGGCGGCGAGGCTGTCCAGTTGATGCCGGAAAACAGCGAATCGGAAGTGATGCCTCGCGTCTCGCGTGACGGCAAACGGGTTGTTTATCATACGTTTCATTACGACGAAAAAGCTGGAAGCTTTATAACCGCCGTCAAAGTTGTCGGGCTTAAAGACGAAAAGGTCGATCCGGCTGCGAAGGAACAAACGGTGAGCATCACGCCCGAATACAAATGGTCGCCCGACGGAAAATCGCTGACCTACGTTAACCGTTCGGGCGTAGATAATCTGTGGGAAATGAAGGTCGACGACCGCAAGGAAAAGCACCTGACCGAGTTCAATTCGGGCAACATCGCCAACTTTATCTGGTCGAACGACGGCAAAAAACTCATCATCGTCAAGGCTGTTTATAACAGCGACCTGGTTTTGATAAAAGACAGCCCAAAGGTATAAAGTGAAACAAAGAGATTAAGTGCCAATGGCTCTTTAATTTAACGGTTTCATTTTAAATCTATGGCAAAGATCACCTTCTACGGCGGAGTCGGAACCGTCACCGGCTCGAAATACCTTCTCGAAAATAACGGAAAAAAGGTTTTGGTTGATTGCGGCCTGTTCCAGGGCCTGCGTGAGCTGCGCGAAAGGAACTGGGAAGACCTGCCGTTCGACGTTCGCGAACTCGACGCGATCATCATCACACATGCTCACATCGACCACACCGGGTTTTTGCCGCGCGTTGTCAAACTCGGTTATCAGGGCGAGATCATCACGTCTCGCGCGACGGCAGATCTGATGAAGATCTTGCTGCCCGATTCAGCGCGGCTGCAGGAAGAAGAAGCCGATTATCGAAACCGGCACGACCTGACGCGCCACGCACCGGCTTTACCGTTGTACGATGAGGACGACGCAAAGGCCACACTCGAAATGCTCCGGGCTGTGCCTAACGACGGTAACGCGGTCGATGTCTGCGAAGGATTCAAGGCAAGCTTCATGGTTGCCGGGCACATAATGGGAGCGAGTCTCGTGCTGGTCGAGATGGCCGGAGCGCGGACACTCCTGTCCGCATCGCCGATTCCTCCGGCGAAAGATGTTGCGGATCCCCCTGTCGCGTTAGGCTCACCCGGAAGTTCCGCGACGAACGTTTCTTCGGAGGCCGAAGCGGCACCCGTACGGACAGGAGTGTCCGCTATCCGCTTTTTGTTCTCCGGCGATCTCGGCCATTACGATCAGCCTATCGTGAAGGACCCCGCGCCGCCGCCGGATTGTGATTATCTGATGTGCGAGTCGACATACGGCAATCGGCTGCATGGCGAGGATTCGTCCGAAGAACAGATGGCGCGCATCATAAACGAGGCCGCAAAACGCAACGGGCCGATCCTGATCCCGGCGTTCGCCGTCGGGCGGACACAGGAAGTGCTCTATATGATCCGCGAACTAGAGGAGCAAAAGCGGATCCCGATCTTGCCGGTCGTTGTTGATTCGCCGATGGCCGCACAGGCGACGCAGGTTTACAACCGCTGGCACGAAGAGCACGACCGCGAATATGCATCGATACTCGCGCACAAGCGGCATCCGCTGCGTACGGCGTCCATGAGCACGGCCGCGACGCGTGACGAGTCAAAGCGACTGAACAACATGAAGGGACCGCGGATCATCATCTCGGCATCCGGGATGCTGACCGGCGGCCGCGTCCTGCATCACGCGATCCGCATTTTGCCGGATGAAAATGCGACGATCGTTTTTGTCGGCTACCAGGCGGCCGGCACAAGAGGCCGACGCGTCCTGGATGGCGAGCCCGAAGTAAAGATCATGAAGGAATGGGTCCGGGTGCGCTGTCATGTCGAACAGGTCGAGGGCTTTTCGGCACACGCCGATTGGCAAGGCGTTCTGCGATGGCTAAGCGGGCTGCAACACGCTCCGAAACTCGTCTTCACAACCCACGGCGAACCCGCCGCCGCCGAAGCGATGGCCCAGCACATCCGTGACAAATTCGGCTGGAACGTCGAGGTTCCGCATTACGGCGAAACGGTGGAATTGAAATAAGCCAGAACCATCATCGCCGTCCTGAAACGATTCTGTTACGTCCGCGAACCGTTCTTGGACATCCGTCAATCAAAGAAATGTGTCCGGGAATCATTCCAGGATATCCCGGAACGAATCCGTGAGATCCTGGAATGATTCCTTGACGTCCCTGAACGGAAGATTTATGTCACGGAACGAATCCGGGACGCCCCGAGACGAATCCATGACATCCCTGAATGAAAGATTTATGTCCCGAAGTGGTCAGCGGCGTCCCTTAACGAAATATTTACGTCCCGGAATCATTCAGGGACTTCACTGAACGATTCCGTGATGTCCCCGGATCATTTTGTGAAAGGGCAAAATCTCGCGTGCAAGTGTCCGGCACCGATTTTTCAACGGCGGGCATGAAATGTTATTGAAATCAAAAAAGTATAATACCCGGCTTGAAACCTCCCGATCAGTTTGCTAGCCTGATTACAGTCTTAAGTATTTCCACCATAGACTGACCTTAGAAAAGGGGTTTATTCCGAAAAAATTTAAAGTTTTACGACTCCGTTATTGGAAGGGGAAGCGCGTTGCGCGTTTTTTAAATATAGCAGTAGGTGTCTATCTATCCGTTTTTAGATAGGCACGCCACCCACCGGAACTCTCTCATCGTCCGTCGCTTGCTGACTTTTTAGAACCTTGTCCAAGGAGCGATCTATCCGATGAAAAAAAATCTAGTACGTCTGTGTCTGGGCATTATCGTCCTTGCCCTGTCCATCTTTGTCACCGAGTCGCGGTCATCGGCTCAGGAAATCAATCAAAACAATAATCAAAAATTAACCGGTGTCCGTGAAGACATCCAAGGCGAACTGGAAGTGATCGTCGAGGATGGAAAAAACAATTGGCGAACACTTTATAACCTGAAAACCGGGGGCAAAACGCTCGCCCTGCATTTCGCCAAAGAACCCAAAAATCTGCAAACCGGAATGAAGGTCCGTGTCCGCGGTGTCCGCTCCGGCAATGACGTAACCGCCGACAGCCTCGTAACCGAAGACCTCGGCGGCAGTTCTACGCCTACGGACCTTCAGGCATCGGCAACGGCCTTGTCGAATACAACAGGTGAGCACAAAGTCGCTGTCATACTCGTTAATTTCCAGGACCTGCAAACACAGCCTTTTACGGTCGCCCAAGCACAGGACGTTACGTTCAATCAGACGAGCGGTTTTTACAGTGAAAATTCCTACGGGCAGACATGGCTGACTGGCGACGTATTCGGATGGTTTACAATCCCGGTCAGCAGTACAAACTGCGACATCAACGCGATTGGCACTTATGCGCAGCAGGCGGCAACCAAAGCCGGTGCGAATCTTTCCGCTTATCAGCATTATGTTTATGCCTTTCCACATACGATGGCCTGTACGTTTAGCGGACGTAGCTCCATTGGCGGGAATCCGTCGCAATCCTGGATCAATACAGATTCGATCGGAATCGAAGTTCTCGGACACGAGTTGGGACATGCATTTGGCCTTTTGCATTCTCGTTCGATGTCCTGTGGTGGAAGCGTAATCGGCACTAACTGCAGTTTCAACGAATACGGGGACGCGTTCGACATCATGGGGGCATCGATGCCGGTTCATTTTAACGCGTATCAGAAGGAACGCCTTGGGTGGCTGAATTATGGCGGGTCACCTCCGCTTCAGACGATCACCGCGAGCGGAACGTATCGCATTGACACATTTGAGACAGCGGGGTCGAGCGCGAAGGGATTAAAGATCCTCAAATCGACTGATCCGGTTACCGGTTATAAGACTTGGTATTACGTGGAAAAAAGGACCGCCGCGGGTTTTGACAGCTATCTATCACCATATAACGCGATGAACGGCGTGCTTGTTCACACCGGATCCGAGGCGGACGGCCAGGATATTTATCTCTTGGATGGAACGCCTGCTACCAACTCTTTCTTCGATTCGGCCCTTACGGTCGGGCAAAGTTTTACGGATTCGGCCGCTGGCGTGACGATCTCAACGGTATCGGCGGACAACACTGGCGCATGGGTCCAAGTGACGGTTGGATCGCAGCCGTGCACGCACGCTAATCCAAGCGTTTCCGTTTCGCCTGGGCAATCACAGTGGCTAAGGTCGGGAACAAAGTTCACCTATTCGGTAACCATTACAAACAATGAAAGCAGCGGCTGCTCGACAGGAACCTTCAACCTGCAGGACACGGTTCCGGGAGGATGGGTTGCAAGCTATTCGGCTTCGTCGCTAAGTCTAGCTCCGGGCGCCAGTGCGACGGCCTCGTTCTATGTTACATCGCCGGTGGGTACACCTGACGGGATGTACAATGTGAATGCCGCAGCCGTGAACGGTTTGAATTCATCGTACGGCAGTTCTGCCACGGCGGCGTACTCGATCGTATCCGTATTGGGGGTAACGGCTTCAACTAGCGCATCCACCTATTCGCGTACCCAGAAGGCATCCGCAACGGCTGTTGTTAGCGCGGGCGGATTCGCCGTTTCGGGCGCAGCCGTCACCTTTACTATGACGAAATCGGACGGTTCGGTAGTAACCCAAACGGCAATTACGGCGTCAAACGGAACCGCAATATTTACTTATTCGTTTAACAAACGCAAGGATCCGCTTGGTACGTATCAGGTCAAAGCGGTTTCCAGCGCTAACGGGTTAACCGGTCAGGGGACGACGAGCTTTTTGGTTAATAAATGAAGCAGGAACCGCATCGTCCGAAGAGATTTTTAGGAATTGGTGGGGGTGGCCCACCTGTTAACCACAAAAATGAGGAAGGAGCCGGTCAGCCTCCTTCCTCATTTTCGCTTGTTCACTGTGGCGACAATCTTGTTAATTGTCGTCGCAGGCTAAGTCCACACTTACACTATTTTAGCGTTAGCGTGAATCCGTTATCATCCTTCGCTACGATCGAAAACGAATTGTCCCTTGTCTGGAACTGGTAAATGATCGAAGCGCCGCCAGTAGGCGGAGTTGCACCCCTCAATGAACTCGGGCTGTACTTAACCGCCACAACATACTCCAAACCAACCGTTAAGCCGGTCAGTTTTATGCCGTTGGGATCAGGGATGCTGTCAACTTGGAAATTTGTAGTGACAGTCCCCGGGGCCGCACTACAATCCGCTGCCTTGAAGAGGCCTACCGACTGCACAGTCATGGTCTGTGTGAACCCCGCATCGGACAGGATGGCCTGGTCGATGTATTCAAGCGAGTTCTGCGGCGTCCACCGGCTGTAATAGAAGATAACGCCCGGAGCGGCATTGTTTATCTTTCCATTCTTAACGCCGTAGGTGCCGTCCTCCTGAGGCTGGACAGTGTTACTTATGAAGTCCTGGCAAGTTGTCTGCGTCGGATATGAACCGCTAACATTCGTGGTCTGTCCGAAATAGTTATCGGGATCCGATGCGTGGGTAGGCCCGCTGGTTGCCGTGCCAGTATTTGTGTACTGACCTGCTATAGCGGTCCCGCTAGCCGAGCACTGTGTCGAAGCCCCGGGAGCAAGGCTCGTGATGATATTGTCGCCATCGCAGTTGATCGCACTGGCGGCGAGTTTATCGTCCGTTACCGCGATGTTGAACAACGTCACGTTACCCGTATTGGTCACGTCGTACGTCCAGGTGATACTTGCACCAACAGCCACCAGCAAGCCTGGCGCCGTATTGTTGTCAGTACCATTGGTCTTCTTGACGATGGATAGGGCAGGTAGCTTGGTTCCCGGTGTGGTAACGTCGGCGCAGACGCCTGCTGCTCCGCCCGTACCGTCATCGACACAAGCCTGGTTATAGAAGCTGCCAAGATCCAAATCGCCTTGGCTGATCGTGTGGGACGCCGTGCAGGTGATCGAAGCTCCCGGTGCCAATGAGGCCACCGGATTCGACGGGCTGCATGACAGATTGCTCACCTGAGAATCGGTAACAGTCACGTTGGCCAGTGTCACATTGCCGTCATTTGTTGCAACGATGGTGTAGTGGATGACATCACCTACTGCATTGAAACCCGATTCGGTCGCCACTTTCGTGATCGCCAGATGCGGATTCTTCGAGCCGGGTGTAGTGACATCGTCACATACGGATGCTGCACCGCCTGCGCCGTCGTCGACGCATGCCTGGTTGTAGAACGTGCCCGCGTCGAGATCCGCCTGCGTGATCGTGTGGGACGCCGTGCAGGTGATCGTCCCACCCGGTGCCAATGACGCGACCGGATTCGACGGGCTGCATGTGAGATCGCTAACTTGTGAGTCAGTGACCGTCACGTTGTTGAGCGTCACGTTGCCGTCGTTGGTCGCGGTGATCGAGTAGTGGATGACGTCGCCGAGCTTGCTGAATCCGGTCTCGGTGGCGTTCTTGTCGATCGTGAGATGCGGGTTCTTTGTGCCCGGCGTAGTCACGTCGTCACATACGGATGCTGCACCGCCTGCGCCGTCGTCGACGCATGCCTGGTTGTAGAATGTGCCCGCGTCGAGATCCGCCTGCGTGATCGTGTGGGACGCCGTGCAGGTGATCGTCCCACCCGGTGCCAATGACGC
>DATJGV010000043.1:0-8212 GCA_035494575.1 Pyrinomonadaceae bacterium
GTCCGAATCGGTCACCGAAGGCCACCCGGACAAAATTGCTGACCAGATCTCAGACGCCGTCCTTGATGCGATCCTCGAACAGGATCCGACAGGACGCGTTGCCTGCGAAACCCTTGTCACCACGGGTTTAGCGGTCATTGCCGGTGAAATCACTACAAAAGCGTCGATCAACTACAAAAAGATCGTTCGCGACACGATCCACGAGATCGGATACAACGACGCCAGCTATGGTTACGACGCCAACACCTGTTCGGTGGTCGATGCCGTCGGCACGCAGTCACCCGACATCGCCCAGGGCGTTGACACAGGCGGCGCGGGCGACCAAGGCCTGATGTTCGGCTTTGCGTGTAACGAAACGCCCGAACTAATGCCGCTACCGATACAGCTCGCGCACAATCTTACAAAGAAATTATCAGACGTTCGCAGAAGCGGCGAACTGCCCTATTTGCGGCCTGACGGCAAATCGCAGGTCACGATCGAGTACCGCGATGGCCATCCGTTTCGCGTAGAGGCTGTTGTTATCTCGACGCAGCATTCCGACGATGTTACCACCGAACAGCTTCGCAAGGACATCGAGGCAAAGGTAATCAAATCAACAGTTCCGGCCGATTTGTTAGACGAAAACACAAAGTTTCACATCAACCCGACCGGCCGTTTCGTAATCGGCGGCCCGATGGGCGACGCAGGAGTTACCGGACGCAAGATCATCGTTGACACTTACGGCGGTTATGCCCCGCATGGCGGCGGCGCTTTCTCGGGTAAGGACCCGACGAAGGTTGACCGTTCGGCCGCGTACATGGCCCGTTACATCGCGAAAAATATCGTTGCGGCTGGGCTTGCGGAAAAATGTACAGTTCAGCTTGCGTATGCCATTGGCGTCGCCGAACCGGTTTCGGTATATATCGATACACATGGCACGGGCAAGGTTAACGAAGACAAACTTTCTGAAGCGGTTCGTAAGAACTTTGAGCTGACGCCGAAAGGCATTATCGAAGCGCTCGATCTTCGCAGACCGATATTTAAGGAAACGGCTCGATTCGGGCATTTTGGCCGCGACGGCTTCTCGTGGGAAAAGACCGATAAGGCCGATGCCCTATTGGGAGCGCTTAGCAACGGCGCCGCAGTTTAATGACATTTAACGGCCACTAATTACACGAATTACACGAAAAGTAAATTTTGATTCGTGACATTTGTGTAATTCGTGGCTAATTCAGTTTTTACTATATAGATTATATGGCACAAGAAGGACCTTCAATAAAATACGACATCAAGGACATTAATCTCGCTCCGCAAGGTAAACAACGTATCGAATGGGCCGACCGTGAGATGCCGGTTCTACGGCTCATTCGCGAGCGTTTCGAGGCTGAAAAACCGCTGACCGGCGTCAAGCTTGTGGCCTGCGCTCACATAACGACCGAGACAGCGAACCTTGCCCGCACGCTGCAAGCTGGGGGTGCTGATGCACTTCTTATTGCGTCAAACCCTTTGTCAACGCAGGATGACGTGGCCGCTTCGCTCGTCGCCGATTGGGGAATCCCGGTCATGGCGATCAAGGGCGAATCGATCGAAACTTACGTCAGCCACGTCCGTGCTGCGCTCGATACAAATCCGAACCTTATTATTGATGACGGTTCTGATGTCGTGGCGACTATGTTGAAGGAGAAAAAGGAGTTAACCGAATCGCTGATCGGCACAACCGAAGAGACGACGACCGGTATCGTCCGCCTCAAAGCAATGCAGAACGCGGGCGTTCTTAACTTCCCTTCAATTGCCGTAAACGACGCTCAGACCAAACATTTCTTTGATAACCGCTACGGTACGGGCCAATCGACGCTCGATGGCGTCATTCGCGCGACGAACATCCTGCTCGCCGGAAAGACATTGGTAACTGTCGGCTACGGCTGGTGCGGTAAAGGTGTTGCGATGCGGGCGCGTGGCATGGGAGCCAATGTGATCGTCACCGAAATCGACCCCGTCAAGGCAATCGAGGCAGTTATGGACGGCTTCCGTGTGCTGCCGATGGCCGAAGCTGCCAAGCTCGGAGATTTCTTTATTACAGTAACCGGCAACCGCCACGTTATCGATAAGGAACATTTTGAGGTGATGAAGGACGGAGCGATCGTCGCAAATAGCGGCCACTTCGATCTGGAACTGAATCTCGACGCTCTTCGCGAAATTTCCGAACCGGCCGTCAAGCGCCGGCCGTTTGTCGAAGAATACATTAGCAAAAATGGAGGAAAGAGCGTTATCGTTCTCGGCGAAGGCCGTTTGATCAACCTCGCCGCCGCCGAAGGCCATCCGGCATCCGTCATGGATATGTCGTTCGCCAACCAGGCTTTGTCGGCCGAATTCCTGGTTAAGAATAAAGGAACGCTCGCCAACGGAGTCCACGTTCTGCCGCCGGAGGTCGATCAGGAGATCGCAAGCCTCAAGCTTCGGGCAATGGGCGTCTCGATCGACGAACTCACACCCGAAATGATCGAATACATGACATCCTGGGAAACCGGAACCTAGTTTCGTCAGTACCGCCTGCGGCAGCGGGCAGGGTCGTTTTTTTAGCGAGGAGAGCGGTTTTGGCCGCTCTCTTTTTTTGCTTCCTTTCCGGTGCTCCGAAATGTGGTATTTCTGTTTTTTGCCGTTATGCCGCCGTTCCTTCGGGCGATTCTCGGACGCGGCGCAGTTTACCCAATTTGCGCCAGAGAACAAATCCCAACACCAATAGCGCAAGCGAAGGCAAAAGGCCGACGGCTAGGCCTTTGACGAAAATTAGGTTGCCGAGTCCGCTTTCTATGTCATCGCGGTGGTTCCATATCTCAACTATTTTTCCGTCCCGAAAGCGAAAGACGTTCATGATCGGTATTGGCCTTCGCCCGCCAAGGGCCTTCATCCACCAGGATGTCGGCTCGAAATCCCACTGCCAACGCGTAGCAACGAGATCGCCCTCGGCGATCTGAAAATCGATCTTGCCGGTCATCGTTCCTCGCTGCCAGAAAAATTCCGCAATCTCCTTCTGCTTCTCAGCCGGTTCGGTAACATTTTTCCGGTCGCCCGTATCGTGAATGAAATAGACCGGTGCAACAAGCTCGTCAACCGCCGCCGGATTATGCGAAAACCACACCTCTTCGTAAAATCTGCGGGCCAGAGCCTTGTTCGCCTCTTCGGCATCGCCCGCGAAAACGGTTGTGGAAAAAAATCCGATAACGGCTAACCCCAGCATGCAGAGTTTCATTGCGTGGCTCCTTAAAGTCTGAATGTCTCAAATCGTAACACATCTTCGTTCAGAAAGGGCGGACGTAAGCTATATCTCATTTGGACACCTTCTGTGTCGATCGGCTTCTTTGTAAGGAACCGAATGTGGTATTCCTATCGCTCATCCTTGCTGCAGACGATACGGAAACCTTTGCGCGTACAAGAAAAACTTTTGCGTCCGAACTGCCGATACGCGCCGAAACCTAATGTAACCTCTCAACTGTCGGAGGTTCGACATTTAATGCATTACTTTAAATGTATTTTCTTAACAGGCCGGTCATAGGCTCTTAGGAAAATAAGGCCCTCTTTTCTTCTGATAGATTCAAATCAAAAAACAGGTCGGAGGTGTAGGAAACGACGATCATTTTTTGAGGCCTGGCGTTTGCAGGTCTTGTTCAAGGTATTCTTGACCGTAATGGATCGGTATCTTGCGCTGCGCCGGTTCTTTTTGAAATTCGAATCGGTGAAGTCCCGCCAATTTGCTTGCCTGCCCGAGCGTCAGCTTTTCTTCCTAGAAAAGCAGCAACGCGACCCGCAACAAAAGCTCCTTAGAAGTTAGTCCGGCTTGTTTTAGCACATAGTGAGGAATTTCGACGATCATACGGGGTGATTACACCACGGAAAAACTTCTGATATAACGGCTATACTGCCGCAAAAGAAGCAAAGTTTTGAATATGAATTTCGCGCGTTGTGCAGGAAATATGGAAGTCTGATATTCATCCTTAACCTGCTTATTTCAGCGTTCAACCACCCACCGCAAGCGATTCGATTTGGGATTTGGAATTGAAGAAACCCGGGCAATTTGTAAATCCTCATTCCGCAATCCCAAATCCGCAATTTTCCCTATCCCTTCTTCGGCAGCGGCAGCAGCATTGAGACGTGGCGGCGGTAGTTGACGTACTGGTCGCCAAATCGCTCAACTATGTCGTGCTCTTCGAACTGGATCGCAACCAGGATGTAGGCCGTTGTCATTACGGCAAACAGTGCGTGGCCGAACGTCATCGTCGGAGCCGCCCAAAAGGCGATGATAAACCCAAGATATATCGGGTGACGGACATATTTGTAAAGAAACGGAACCTTGAAGTCCAGATCGGCGTACTCCTCGCCCTTCTCGTACAAATAAACCTGCCGCAGCCCGAACAAGTCGAAGTGATTTATCATGAACGTGCTCAGCAGCACAGTCACAAACCCCACAAAGAAAATCGCGTAAAAAACGTAAATTCCAGCGGTGCTTTGAATGCTCCAGACAACATCGGTTATCGGCCGCCATTGCCAATAAAGCAGTATCAGCGCGAGGCTCGCAAAAAGCACGTAGGTGCTTCGCTCGACCGGCCTTGGCACAAATTGCGTCCACCACCGTTTGAAAAACGGCCGCGCCATCAGACTGTGTTGCCCGGCAAAAATACTGAGCAAAATAACATCGATGATTATTGCAGCGGTGAGAGAGCCGGCAGGAGTTCCGCTGTCTATCGATTTTGGTACGAACAGGTTCCCTACGAACCCGATCGCGTAAAGAAATGTGAGGAAAAAAATTAAATAGCTCACGACTCCGTAAGCCAAAGCAAGAATTCGACCCATCGTTTTATCTCCTATTAAATTAAATTCGGGTGACCCGTTAATAAGACAACGATCGAATATAAATATTTATGAAGCCTTGGGAGCCGATCTCTTTTTGACCGGAGAAAATTACCTTCACGAAACCCGTTTTGTCTTAAAAAGAGCGGCCACCTCGCGAACGGCGTGGATCTGGGCACGCCGCACCGACCAATAACGCTTTATTGGCCTTTCAAGGTAATAAGACAAAATCAGGGAAAACATTTCGCGCGCGGTACGATATAAGAAGTTGAGGAGTTTTGCAAGCGATTTTAATGTTTAATAGTGGATCAGTTTGGCGTTTTTTCGTGTGATTTAGTGGTTTCAGTCCTTCAAGCCCAACAGGAAGTAACCACGAAACAACACGAAAAGACACGAAATTATCGGGCTTTAGTTATTACTATTAATTCTTAGTTTCGCGGTCGGGGTTCATTTCTAAATGCCGTGTCGTGTGTTCGGTGACGCTCGCGGGCCGTTTTAGCAGATTGTCGGTGTCGTAAATCGATGTGGAAGGCTTGAGGTACTCGATGTTACCGCTCGGGAGCGCAGCAGGTTCGTCTTTCTCGATCAGTGCTTTAATCTTAGCGGCGTGGACGAAACGAGAAATTCCAGCCCCGAGAAAAATGAACGCAAATGCCAGGAAAACGGTCCAAACAATTCCGTAACCCGGCGGGATCGTATATACGATCCACGAGATAAACGAAAGCCCGAGGCCGATCAGCACACCGTATATTCCCCGGCTATAAAGCTCGGCATATTTTTCCGCCAACGCCGGCATTTCGGGCAGCTTCCCTTCCACAACCGCCAGCACATTCCCCAGATCCGTCCCGCAGTCGCGGCAAAATTTGGTCTCATCGGCATTTTGTAACCCGCATTTCGGACAAAACATATTGATTCATTTACGTTTTCTTTAGAATGAAGGTTCCAGTTTCGGATCCGAAATCGGTCAATTTTTTCTGCTGATAATTAACTAATTAATAATTGATAATTACTTAATTAATTAGCGGAAATCCGCCAATTCGGTCTTACACCCGCTTCTTAAAGTGCCATCTTAACTGTCGGAGGTTCGACATTTAAGGAATTACTTTAAATGTGATCCCTTAACGCATATAGGCCAGTCGCGGGATAAGGTTAGTACGGTCACACTGATTTATCCATCTCGTAACGCTCGATATACGGCTCGTATGATGGAGACAGGCGTTCGTATTCGCGGGACATCAGCACCGAAGAGATCATAAAATCGGCGGACGCTCGGTTGCAGGCTACCGGAATGTTCCAGACCACCGCAATTCTCAGCGCTTTTACATCAGTGTCGTGCGGCAGCGGTTCGAGTGGATCCCAGAAAAAGATCAAAAAATCGATCTCGCCATCGGCAATCCTGGCTCCGATCTGTTGGTCGCCGCCGAGAGGGCCGCTGCGAAATTTGAAGACGGTGACGCCAAGCGTGTCTTCGAGCATCCGGCCTGTTGTGCCCGTTGAATAGAGGTCGTGGCCGAGCAGCAATTCGCAGTTGAATTTTGCCCATTCGAGCAGATCGCGTTTTTTGTTGTCATGCGCGACCAGAGCGATACGTTTCCTTGGGCCAATGATCTCATGCTGGGCAGAATTCATTTTCAACAGCTTATCATATGTAGTTGTTGAAGTAAGTTCTCAGATGTCGGCACTCCGACACTTAAAGAGTTACCTGAGGTCCGCAAAATCTGATATTCAAAGCGTCCCGACTTTAACGGGATAAAATCCTAGTCTTTTAGAGGTGCGAAGTTTATGTCAAAGGATACAGCAAAAGCTCTGGTCAACCAGTTCAATTACAATGCCGCTCTGATCGGCCAATGGCCGAACATCGATAAGTTGGACCTCGCGAGCGGACTGATCGCGAGGATCGACAACCCGAACGTTATCAATCAATCGGGAACGCCGTTTTGCGGCCCGGCGTCGCTCGTGCGTTCGCTCGCTACAACAAATCCGGACGGCTATGCTCAGGCCGCGATCGACCTTTACACACGTGGAACGGCCCGGATCGGCAACCTGACCGTAACGCCGGGCAACAATATGAAACGGGCTTCGGTGCCGGCAAACACGAACGTCGCCGATTGGATCATGCTCGGCAGCATCCGCGACAGCTCCAATTGGTTCCTGTCCGGCGGCGGATGGTTCGGCTCAAACCTCGCCGGTGTGACCATTCCGTCAACCATCGAGAAGTGGTTCAAGGATGCCGGATATACAGATGTTATCAACGATACGTCATTGACCGGCGGCGATATCCCGGTGGTCAAATCAATGTGCGTACAGCGGGCAAGTCAGAAATTCGCCGATGGTTATTATGTGTGCATGCTGATCGATGGCGATCTGTTGGATGCTGAAACGCAAAACGACATCTTCTCGTTGTATCCGGACCACTGGGTCGTTCTCAACTCGACGATATCGAATGCCGGCACGACAAACTACAGCGATCTTGCGTCGTTTCAGGTTTACACGTGGGGCAACGGCAACCGGCAGGTGCCGGAAACACCGCCGGGAAATCCGCTTACGTATGAAAAGTTCCTGGGAAAATTCTATGGCTTTGTTGCCGCAAAATACTAAACGGCGCACCACAACTCATTTCTTAAAAAAGAGGCTTTCGCGAGCCTCTTTTTGCTTTGTAACACCATCAGAACACTTCGGACTTGTTAACGGTAACAGAAATCGGTTATAGTGTTTGCATTCAAAATTCCCTTCTCCGAGGTGTTGCGCTAAATGAAAAATTCAGGACTTTTCAATCGTTATCCGACTTGGGCGATAGTTGTTATTTTGATGATTTGTTTTGGCGGATATACTTTGTCAGGACAAACCGTCGCGACCGCTGCTGCCACATCCGCAGATCTGACCGGTAACTGGGCCGTAAAAGTGCCGCGATCGGACGGTACCAACACGTGGGCGTATTTCAATCTGAAACAGAACGGCGACAAGATCACAGGATCGATCCGGGTTACGCAGTTTTATTACACAATAAAGGAAAGTACGGGCGGTCCCGAAAATTTTACGATCATCGGCACAATGCGGGACGGCAAAAATGACCGCACCGTTAAATACGAGGGGAAATTGGTCGGTGTCGAGCTGCATGTTTCGACGCGACGCCGTCCAACGGACAACCCGACCGAATCGGTCGCGAAACGCGTACCCGAAGGCGAAGGAGCAATGCCGGCGCGACTTCCATTGCCTGCCCTGCACAAAGTCGCTTACAACGGCCTTGCAAAAACTCCGCCGATGGGATGGAACAGTTGGAATAAATTCAAAAGCCAGGTCAGTGATAAAGTGGTGCGCGAGATCGCCGATGCCATGGTCATCAGCGGCATGCGCGACGCCGGGTACCAGTACATCAATATTGACGATA
>DATJGV010000044.1:0-9578 GCA_035494575.1 Pyrinomonadaceae bacterium
AGCGGAACGATATCGCCCGGCATTTCGGTCTGCTCTTGACAGCGCGAAAGACGAGAAGGAAAAAGGCATAATACTCGCATCGATAGATTTTTGCGACCAAATAATCGAGGCATCGGCAAAGCTCCCAAAGGAAACCGCAAAACCTGATAAAAAGAAACGGTCAAAGGACGGAGCGAATTGATACAGGTTCTTTATTACGGATCAAAACAACATGAATTATTTTATGTTATTCTGCGTGTTTTGGTGGTTTCTGAATCGCAAGCTTTAATAACTTGCTGCGCTTAGCTGCCCGCTTCCCCGATCACAACTCAAAGCGACATCACATCTAAAAATCAATCAAGGATTTTTGACCTCTCTTAGCACTACTTTGACACGTATCACTTCGCGTGATAATTTTTTACGTTTATACGTCTTTTTATGTCCACCGAAAACTTAAAGCGGACTCCGTTAAATGAGGCTCATCGAAAACTTGGCGGCAAGATGGTCGATTTCGGCGGTTGGGATATGCCCGTTCAGTACCCGGCTGGCGTTATCGAAGAACATCTGCGCACGCGGACACGTTCGGGTTTGTTCGACGTTTCGCACATGGGTGAGATATGGGTCGAAGGTGAGGACGCGATAGATTTTGTAAACCGGCTGACGACGAACGATGTTACAAAACTCGTTGACGGTCAGGCTCATTATTCCGCTCTAACGAACGATAAAGGCGGCGTTGTTGATGACCTGTTGGTTTACCGCTTCGACTGTGACAAGCTGCTGCTGGTCGTAAACGCCGGCACGACGGAAAAGGATTGGGATTGGATCACGTCGCACAAGGGCAATGAAAACATTACGCTGACGAACGCGAGCGCCGATTATTGCCAGATCGCCGTTCAAGGTCCGGACGCGATAAAAATTTTACAGCAGCTTACCGATACACCGCTCGACGATATCAAGTACTACCATTTCACCACCGGAAAGGTTGACGACGTCGAAGCGGTGATCTCGCGTACGGGCTACACGGGTGAGGACGGATTCGAGGTTTATGCAAATTCAGAATTCGCTGAGCGGCTGTGGAACAAGTTGCTGGAAACCGGCGGATTCGGTTCCGAGAACGGCATTCTTCCCTGTGGCCTGGCGGCCCGAAATACGCTGCGTCTCGAAGCAGGAATGTCGCTTTACGGCCATGAGCTGAGTGACAGTATCACTCCACTTGAAGCCAATCTCGGCTGGATCACAAAATTGCAGAAAGGAGCGTTCACGGGATCCGAAATTTTGCAAAAGCAAAAAGAAGCGGGAGTAACGAGAAGGCTTGCGGGCTTTGAAATGATCGATAGAGGCATTGCCCGCGATGATTGCGAAGTTTACGCCAATGGGGAAAAAGTGGGCTATGTTACATCCGGCAGTCCCGCTCCTTTTATAAAGAAGAATATCGGATTTGCCATGCTGCCCGCGGAACTTGCAAATGCGGGACAGGAAATTGAGATCGATGTCCGCGGAAAGCGCCTGACCGCGAAAGTTGTTCCTACACCATTTTACAAGCGCTCAAAATAATTTTTATTAATTTTCTAACCAAGAGGGTTTACCAACTATGTCTAACATTCCGGAAAATTTACGTTACAGCAAAGATCACGAATGGATCAAGGTTGAATCCGACGAGGCAACCATCGGCATCACCGACTGGGCCCAGAATTCGCTCGGTGACGTCGTATATGTCGATATGCCGCGTGTCGGCGACAGTTTTGGCACGCACGAGGCCTTCGGCTCAGTAGAGTCGGTCAAGGCCGTTTCCGAGATCTTTACGCCCGTTGCAGGGAAAGTCACGGCCGTCAACGATGGACTGAACGACACTCCCGAGGTCGTCAATTCCGATCCCTACGGCGCAGGCTGGATGGTCAAGATCAAAATGGACAATCCCGGCGAAGCCGACGCGATGCTCTCCGCCGAGGAGTACGATGAATATCTTAGCTCGATAGGTTAAATTTTATTATGCGGCGGCAACTGTCCGCCGCAAGCTATTTATGCGTTATATACCAAATTCACCGGAGGAACGCGCCGAGATGCTTGCGTCGATCGGGCTTTCCTCACACGATGAACTTTTCCGCTCGATACCGGCCGATATCCGTATGAACCGGGCGCTCAACATCACCGAGCCGCTTGCCGAATCGCAGGTGATCGGAGCGATGGAATCCATGGCTGCGAAAAACACGGCTGCCACTATGCCTTCGTTTCTCGGCGCCGGCGTCTATTCGCACTTTTCGCCGACGATCGTGGACCATCTGATACAGCGTTCCGAATTTTTCACGTCCTATACGCCATATCAGCCGGAGATATCACAAGGCACACTCCAGTATATTTTCGAATTCCAGACCCTGATCTGCCAATTGACCGGAATGGAAGTCGCGAACGCGTCGATGTACGACGGCTCGACTGCGATGGCAGAGGCGTACCTGATGGCGCAGCGCGTTACGCGACGCGAGAAGATAGTCGTTGCCGACACCGTGCATCCGGAATATCGCGAGGTTGCTCGAACTTATACGCAGCACGGCGATCTGGAGATAGTCACCGCTCCGTTCGACGAAAAGACGGGCACTATCTCGGATCTTTCGTCTCTTGACGACAAAACTGCCGCGCTGGTCGTTCAATCGCCGAATTTTTTCGGCTGTATTGAAGACCTTAGATCGCTTGCCGACAAGGCACACTCCGTCGGAGCGCTGCTGATCGTCGTCGTTACCGAGGCGATCTCGTTCGGCGTGCTTAGATCGCCCGGAGCCTGCGGTGCGGATATCGTCGTCGGCGAAGGCCAGTCGTTCGGCGTACCGATGAGCTTTGGTGGACCGCACGTCGGACTATTTGCAACGCAGGACAAATATGTGCGGCAAATGCCCGGTCGGCTTTGCGGAGTTGCTTACGATAAGAACGGAAATCGCGGTTTCGTGCTGACACTTTCGACACGCGAACAACACATACGACGCGAAAAGGCTACTTCCAACATCTGCACAAATCAGGGACTGATCGCACTCGCCGCAACCATTTATATGGAGACAATGGGCAAAAAAGGCTTGCAGGAAGTCGCCGTGCAAAACGCACAAAAGGCCGCTTACGCCGCGAAAAAGATCGCCGAGATAGATGGTTTTGAAATTGCATTTTCGGCCCCGAAATTCAATGAGTTTGTTGTTCGCGGCCCAAGACCGGCCGAGGAGATCCTGGCAGGCCTTCGCGAACAGGGAATCATAGGCGGCCTGGCGCTATCAAAATATTATCCGGACCGTGAGAAAGACTTTTTGGTATGTGTTACGGAGACGAATAGTCGAGAGCAATTGGACGGCCTGATCAAAAATTTGAAATCGGTTTTGTGAAATAAGCACATATGCTGTGGATCATCATTGGAATAGCAGCTTTATCCGCGTTGCTTGTTCCGTTGCTCCTTCCAATGGACGGCCAATACACTCATAAGAAATGTAAGTTTTGTCGAAAATCGATCAAGATTGAAGAAGCTCGTTGCCGCTACTGCAAAAAGGTGTTGATCGATTATCCCGATGATGAAGTACCCACGGCCTAATCTAATATCGAGATTTGCCATGAACAACATAGATCGCCGACATTTTCTGACCTCCGCAGGCAAAGGCCTTGGCCTTATGGCCCTATCTTCTACTGCCGTTGCTTCGCTGTTTGAAAATGTAAAGGCCGCCGGAAGGAGCATTGAGTACCTGTCCCATATTGAGGCCGCCGCTGACGAAGATTATTGGACAACAATTCAGCAGGCTTTTTCGGTAACGCGGGGAATAATCAATTTGAACAACGGCGGCGTCAGCCCGAGCCCGCGAATGGTCACCGAGGCATTCGTTCGTTACACGTGGCAGCAAGAGGACGCTACTGCTTACACGATGTGGCAGATACTTGAGCCGCAATCGGAAACGATACGAACCGGGCTGGCCGAAATTTTCGGATGTGACGCTGAAGAAATTGCCATTACCCGAAATGCCAGCGAGTCACTCGAAATTCTGCTGATGGGGATGGACCTGAAATCCGGCGACGAGATATTAACAACTACGCAGGATTATCCGCGAATGCTGACAACGCTCCGGCAGCGTGAATTGCGTGAGGGTTTAAAGCTTAATCTGATAAAGATCCCGATCGCTCCTGAAAATGTTGACGACATCGCTGCCGCATTCGAAAAAGCAGTGACGCCCAAGACAAAGCTCATACTGATCTCGCACCAAATAAATTTGACCGGACAGATCAACCCCGTCAAAAAGGTATGCGAAATGGCACGAGCACACGGCATTGAGACGATCGTGGACGGTGCCCATTCGTTTGCGCAGTTCGATTTCAAAAGAGACGACCTTGGCTGCGATTATTTCGGCAGTTCCCTGCACAAATGGATCTATGCCCCCAAAGGCACCGGAATGCTTTATGTTCGAAAGGAAAAAATTCCGAAGGTATGGGCGCTAATGGCGTCTGAGGACAGAAACAAGAACGACATACGCAAATACGAAGAGATCGGCACGCACTCCGCCGCGATGCGGCTCGCCATCGGCGAAGCGATACTGTTTCATAACGCGATCGGCCCGAAACGAAAAGAGGAGCGCCTGAGATACCTGTCGCGGTACTGGATGAACAACCTCAAGACGATTCCGAAAGTCGGATTTAACACATCGTTCGATCCAAAGCAGTCGTGTGCGATCGCAAATTTTAGGATCGACGGCATCGACCCTGTGGCATTGGGCGGATATCTGATGTCAAAACACAGAATTTTTACAACCCCGATCGTTCACGACGAATTTACGGGTATTCGCATAACACCGAATGTCTATACGACCCTTTGGGAGCTCGATCGTTTTTCGAACGTCGTCGCTGATATAGCGAAAAAAGGTTTACCCAAAGCATAATTTTTATGAGCATTAAAAAAGTCACCCAGCATCCCTCGCAAAACGAGGCACTTATTTTCGAGCGTTCCCAGACCGGCCGCATCGGCTATCGACTGCCGAAACTCGATGTGGAAGAGGCGGACCTCGATTCGGTCATTCCTGCCGAACTTCGTCGTGACGACGATCTCGATGGCGTACCCGAGGTTTCCGAGGTCGATGTGGTACGGCATTTTACACGCATCTCGACGTGGAACTACTCGATCGACATGGGAATGTACCCGCTGGGCTCATGCACGATGAAATATAATTCGCGGCTGAACGAAAAGGTCGCACGTATTCCGGGATTTGCAAATCTTCATCCGCTCGCACCCGAAGAAGTTTCGCAAGGGGCTCTCGAACTCGTTTATCGCTTGCAGGAAGACCTAGCCGAGATCACTGGTTTGCCGGGTGTTACCCTTCAACCGGCTGCCGGAGCGCAGGGCGAGATGACAGGCGTTATGCTGATCCGCGCCTTCCTTGATAAACGTGACGGCGAAGCGTCAAAAGACCGCCGCGTTATGTTGATCCCTGATTCCGCGCACGGCACAAATCCGGCATCGGCTGCTCTCGCCGGGTTCACGGTCAAAACTATCCGGTCGACAGACGAAGGCCTGACCGATCTCGAACACCTGCAGGAGCTTTGTGATCAAGGCGGTGTTGCCGGCCTGATGCTCACAAATCCGAACACTGTCGGAATTTTCGAAACGAACATCAAAGAGATCTGCGATATTATCCATAAAGCCGGCGGTTTGGTTTACATGGATGGCGCGAATATGAACGCTCTCGTCGGGGTCGCTCGTCCGGGCGACATGGGCGTCGATGTCATACACCTTAATCTTCACAAAACTTTCTCGACGCCACACGGCGGAGGCGGTCCGGGATGCGGTCCGTGCTGTTGTACTGCCGAGCTTATGCCATTTCTACCGGTTCCGCGAGTAACAAAGGCAGAAATGCGACCCGTAGGGAGTGTGCCCGACCTGCAATACCGTCTCGATTACGACGCGCCGGAATCGATCGGCCGCGTAAAGGCTTTCTTTGGCAATTTCGGCATGATGATCCGTGCCCTGTCGTATATCTACACCCATGGTGCCGAAGGATTAAAGGAGGCGACCGAAGCGGCTGTATTGAACGCCCGCTATCTTGATAACCGATTGAGCGAAGATTTCGATAAACCGTACGCGTCGGACTGCATGCACGAGACGGTCTTCTCGCATAAAAAACAATCCAAGCTCGGCGTTCATACACTCGACATCGCGAAACGGCTTATCGATTACGGCTTTCATCCGATGACGATATATTTTCCTCTCGTTGTTGACGGCGCGATGCTGATCGAACCGACCGAATCGGTCGGCCGCGCCGATCTGGACGCCTTTGTTGATGCAATGAAGGACATCAACCGCGAAGCTCAGGAAAACCCGCAGCTCGTCATCGACGCTCCGCATTCGACACGCATAGGCCGCCTCGATGAGGCTGCGGCGGCGCGAAAACCTGTCTTGCGATGGAGATCGGATATGGAATCACAGGCAAAAACGGCCTAGAAGGCTGACTTTTGGACAATACAAAAAGCCGTGGAACTTTTTCCGCGGTTTTTCTGTTTATTGTTCTGGAGAAAAAATCGTTTGATAGGAAAGCACAACATTTTTCGGCGCATCGGCATCATCCTTTGGGCGGCCGTCCTGCTGGTCGGAATCGGATCGTATTTCTACGCGCCGCAGATGTTCACGCCCGAACGTATCGCAAGCTCTTTCGAGAAATTTGGAACCGGTATTTTGATCCTTTACGCGCTAGTATCCATCCTTCGCGGGTTCACCCTTTTGCCGAGCACGCCGCTTGTCCTCGCCGGAATGCTTGTTTTTCCACATGAACCCTGGCTCGTTCTGCTTATTTCGATCTCGGGAATCCTTGTTTCGTCAACGCTGATCTATTTTTGTTCCGATCTGCTTGGGTTTACTGATTATTTCGAAACAAGACATTCGGCGACGGTCGACAAAATGCGTCATCGACTTGAAACACCGACCGGCTTTCTGTTCGTATTACTTTGGGCGTTTTTCCCTTTGGTTCCGACCGATGCGGTTTGTTATGTGGCCGGCACCACTCGAATGGCGTTTGCAAAATTTCTCTTCGCCGTATTTCTGGGCGAGATCATATTGTGCTCGTTTTATATTTTCACAGGCGGATTCGTTCGAGAACTAGCTTTCTAAGTTGCAACCGTTTTGTCGAATTTAAGACGTTTGGATTACCGGTATATGATAAAGGTCGAAAATCTTTCAAAAACATTCGGTGAGGTCGCGGCTGTTGATAATATCTCGTTCGACGTAGAATCCGGTGAGGTATTTGCGTTCCTCGGTCCCAACGGAGCGGGTAAAACGACGACCATTAAAATTTTGACGACGCTGCTCAGGCCAACGAGCGGAACGATCAGCATTGACGGTCTTAACCCTGCGACTCAACCGAACGAAGTCCGTAAACGGTTCGGGATAGTTTTCCAGGACCCGAGCCTGGACCAGGAACTAACGGCATACGAGAATATGGAGCTTCACGGCATTCTTTACCATGTTCCTCGTAAAATTCGGCACGAGCGAACCGAGATGCTTCTAAAGCTTTTCGAGCTCTGGGACAGACGCAAAAATTACGTGAAAGAATTCTCCGGCGGTATGAAAAGGCGACTCGAGATAGCCCGTGGTTTTCTGCATACGCCGAAGATCCTATTCCTGGACGAGCCAACTCTCGGCCTCGACCCGCAAAGCCGAAACCAACTGTGGACGCACGTCAAAAATCTCAACAAGACCGAAGGCGTAACGGTCTTTCTGACGACCCACTACATGGATGAGGCCGAGCGTGTGGCTGACCGACTCGCCATCATTGACCATGGCAGGATCGTCGCTCAGGGTTCGCCGCAGGAATTGCGTGAACAGACCAACACCGACTCGCTTGAAGGCGCTTTCCTTGCGCTCACCGGTTCGTCCATTCGCGACGAAAAGGCAGGCTCGGCCGACCAACTCCGTCAGATAGCAAAAATGTGGAGGCGATAAATTGAACGCGATCTATATACTTTGGCTCAGGGAACTAAAACGTTATACCCGATCAAAAGCGCAGGTTATCGCTTCCCTCGGGCAGCCGCTGTTATATCTTTTGGTGCTGGGTTTCGGACTTGGACCGGTTTTTCAAAGAGCGGGTAACGGCAGCTATCTCCAGTTTGTCGCGCCCGGCGTAGTTGGAATGTCCGTGTTGTTCACGTCGGTCTTTTCGGGCATCGGTTTGCTGTGGGACAGGCAGTTCGGTTTTCTGAAGGAAACGCTGGTTGCTCCGGTTCCGCGCCTGACAGTTATGATCGGAAAAACTCTGGGAGGAGCGACCGTTGCGACCATTCAGGGCGTGCTCGTTTTGATCATTTGCCTGATTGCCGGATTCAGGCCCGTGAGTTGGGCAACTCTTCCGGTCGCATTTGTGTTCATGATCCTTACCGCGATTGTCTTCAGCGGACTCGGAATGGCGATAGGTTCAATGCTTCAGGACATGCAGGGGTTTCAGCTCATTATGAACTTCCTCGTGATGCCCATTTTCTTCTTATCCGGCGCCCTGTTTCCCCTCAGCGGTTTACCGTCCGTTCTTAGCTTTGTGACTCGTCTCGATCCATTGTCTTATGGAATCGACGGCCTGCGAAATGTTTTGATCGGGACGAGCGAATTTGAACCTGCGATCAGCCTTGTAGTTTTATGTGCAGTTGCCGTCTTGTTTCTTGCGTTGGGAAGCTATTCGTTTTCCAGGATCCAACTTTGAAGGAGAAATCTTATGATCAAAAAGCTCTTGATCGGAATAGTCGGGTTGATCATTTTATTGGTCGCGGTCGCCGCGGTTCTGTCGTTTGTTTTGCCTACGGAATTAAAGGCTGAACGCGATGTCACTATCAACAAGCCAAAAGCTGAAGTATTCGCATATGCCAAAATGCTGAAAAATCAGAACGACTGGGGGCCGTGGTTCAAAAAGGACCCGGCGATGAAACAGGAATTTCGCGGAACTGACGGAACGGTGGGCTTTGTCTCGGCATGGAACAGCGCGAATGACGAGGTCGGCGAAGGTGAGCAGGAGATCAAAAATATCACCGAAGGCGAACGCGTCGATACCGAGCTTCGGTTCAAACGCCCATTCGAAACAAAGAGCAATGCGTACATTATCACTGAGGCTGCGGGTGACAATCGGACCAAGGTCCGTTGGGGATTTAACGGTTCGGTGCCCCGGCCGATGAATCTGATGTTCCTGTTCGTTGATTTCGACAAAGAGACCGGAAAGGATTTTGACGCGGGGCTGTCAACTCTGAAGTCCATTCTGGAAAAGCAGTAAACAAGAACGGATCGATGGTGAGGCACCTGCCAGCGAATGCCTGTTATTAATCTGCGCAGATACATTGTTTTCTGTGGTGATCGGTCTTCTGTGGCTTTATTCCTTTCACGGAGCATAAAGACCTGTTAGAATTTTTTCACCGATATCAGACTTTTAGATTTGATCTCGCGTCATAATCTTCGAGGAGACAATCTCTTAATGAAAAACTGTAATGATGAGAATGCCTGCAATGGCAGGCGTGAATTTTTGGTAAAGGCGACCGCAACGACCGGCGGATTGCTGTTGAGTCTTGCTGGCGCCGGTGCCATTTCGGCCCAGAAAAAGGACGACAACATGCCGCAAGCCGCT
>DATJGV010000045.1:0-7405 GCA_035494575.1 Pyrinomonadaceae bacterium
ACCGCCGCCGGTTCCGCCTCCCATTCCGCCGTTAGATCCCGATCCGATTCCGGAATTTAAACCTGATCCGACACCGCCGCCTCTACCCGTTCCGATGCCGCCGCCGCTTCCCGGGCCATCCGAAAGGCCGTCGATCGCACCAAGTCTCGTACCGTAATTCTGATACGGGTCAACTTTCGGCTGATTCGGACCTTTAACACCAACCGGCATTGTCAAAGTCGGGTTGGTAAGGCGATCCATATGGGTTGACGGAGCGACAAGCGGTTTTTCCATCATAGCCGGGTCGGCTCCCTTTGAGGCAGGCGTCTTTTCGTTGTTACCGCCGCCACCGCCGCCGCCGGAGTTGTTTTTCTGCTCTTGCTTGATCTTTTCTTCTTCGATCGGCGTGTCAACGACTTCGCCGACGTAGGCTATCGAATCTTCCATCCCGATCGCACCGACGCCCAATTCCTTGCTAAATAGCGAATAAACCGTGCCAGAAAGCAAAAGCGTAACCATCAACGCCAGTGTTCCAAGCAAAAGCTCGTTACGCTGTTTCGAGTTCTTTTCCTCGACAATGGTAATTTTATAGGCCTCATCAGCCACGAAATGGCCGCCGTCATTCACGCTCGTATCTGCCGATCTGAACTCTTCAGCCGAATAAGCCGCGGTCGCCGGTATCTCTTCCGGTTCTTCGAACGCAGCTTCCGGATGATAGCCGTTGCCGTCCTCTTCTTGTTCCGGCTCGACGATCTCAGGCGTTTCTTCTTCCTGCCGGAAAGACTCTTCGATCGCCGCAGGCACTTCGACGTGTTCGAAAGGTGCTGACTCGACGGCTTCCCCGCTTGCAGCGGCAATAATTTCAGGGGTTTGCGGTTCGGGCGCGATCTCCCCCGACAGCGGATTCATCTCAAAAGCTTGCAATGACGCTCCGCAATCGGGACAAAATGTAAACTTCTCGGCGAACCCCTCATCGCATGAACTGCAGTACTTCACTATTTTTCCCATCTTTAAGCCTCTCACGATCTCTGCCGGTAGGACGGCAGGCAGTCAAAGTTAGTCTTATATTATAACCTGTTTTTGCGTGATGTTTAAGTTTTTCCCCAAACTTTAACTAAAGTGTTATTCCAAAAACTTCAATTTCCATAGATGCCTCAATCGTTTGACGCGATGCCCATAGACATCTAAAATTTTCTATTTGATACCGGGATAAATTTTCGTTTAAGAACACGGCTGACAACATTTTGCGCGATTTCGGCAACTAACCCGACAGCCGCCCTTTGGATGCCCGTTTTTCAAGTAATGAATAAAAAGAATTTTCTGATAAAGATAGTTTTCGCGGTCTTCGTCATTCTCTTGCTGCTTTCGCTGATCGCTCCGGCGGTCTTCCCGCAAAGGACGGACATTCGTTCGCCGCGTCAGGAAACGCTGCTGAACGGCCTGAAGGTCATAATGTTCAGCGACCCGAAAAGTGACAAGGTCTCACTGAAACTGCGTATAAACAGCGGTTCGGCGTTCGATCCACAGGGCAAAGAGGGTGTGATGAAGCTGCTTTCGGACAATATATTTCCGAGTGACGAAGCCCGCAACCTGTTTGCCGAAGACCTCGGCGGCAGTCTATCGATCGATACCAATTACGATTACGTACAGATAAACGCGACGGCAAAACCCGACCAGTTTTTGACAATGCTGGACACGGTCGCAAACGCCGTTTCGAGTATCGATGTCAACAAGGAAACGACGGCAAAATTAAAGGCCGCTCAGCTTGCGCGAGTTCAGGAATTAGAGAAAAACCCTGTATATGTAGCGGACCAGTCCGTTGCAAAAAGGCTTTTCGGGGCGTTTCCCTACGGCCGGCCCGTTGACGGAACCGCTGCATCGATCGACAAGATCGGATACGCCGACCTGGTGGATGCAAAGCTGCGGTTTTTCACCTCGGACAACGCCACACTCGCGATTTCAGGTAATTTCGATTCGAATCTGGCATACCGAGCGGCCCGCCGTTTGTTTGGAGGCTGGCTAAAGGCCGATAAGAAAACACCTTCGACATTCCGCCAGCCCGATGCTCCGGACGCGACGCTTCAGTCTGTCGTTCTCGACGGCGGAGGCGATAAGGAGCTGCGATACGCTGTGCGGGGAGTTGCGAGGAACGATGCGAGCTACGCAGCATCCGAGGTGCTTGCGGAAATAATGCGTTCACGCATCGCGGCCAAGGGCGCATCGGGCGCAACCGTCAGCGTCGAAAGCGACGCGCACATCCTACCCGGCAATTTTGTTATTCGTTTGTCAGGCAGTACGGTGACGCCGATCACGAGCGATCCGGCACAGGCCATTGCACAAATACTTTCAGCCCGGATAACCGATGCCGAGTTTCAGGCCGCAAGATCGGCGGTTGACGCTCGCTGGCGCGAGACGGACGCGATGGACCTTTGGCTCGATGTCGATACATTTAAGACCGCAGAGCCGAAGAATACGGGTTTGGTCGTGACGCTTTCCGATGTTCAAACTCTGGCTGACAAGATCAGCAAATCGCCCGTTGCATCCGTCATGGTCGAACGTTTAGCCGAAACAAACAGTGTCCCAAAATAGAACCGCAAACGAGCTCGCACACGCACAAGCCGTCCGCGATATGTTTTCGGGCATTGCGGGACGGTACGACTTTTTAAACCATTTCCTGTCGCTGAATATCGATAAAATATGGCGTCGACAGGTGGCGGCAAAGCTTCGAGACGTTTTGAATACGCCGGGAGCAGTCGTTTTGGATGTGGCATGCGGCACCGGTGACCTTTCGCTCGAACTCGAACGCAACGCAAAGGCGAAGATCATCGGAACCGATTTTTGCCACCCTATGCTTGTCATCGCAGCCGAAAAGATCGATTCGGCGAAACGCCCGATACCGGTTGTCGAAGGCGACGCGATGAACCTTTCGTTTGCCGACGAAAGCTTTGACGCGGTAACGATCGCGTTCGGCCTTCGGAACCTGTCGAATTTTGCCGACGGCCTTGTCGAGCTCAGACGCGTTCTTAAACCCAACGGACGTCTTGCGATCCTGGAATTCTCATCGCCCGTCCTGCCGGGATTCAGGCAGCTATTTAACTTTTACTTTGCACAGATACTCCCGCGGATCGGCGGGGCCGTTAGCGGTTCGCCCGGCGCTTACGAATACCTTCCCGACTCGGTCTCAAAGTTCCCCGACCAGAAAAAACTGGCGGCAATGATGCGCGAGACCGGATTTAGCGACGTAGAATATAAAAACCTGACGGGCGGTATTGCGGCGATACACACGGGAATAAAGGTCCTGACCACAAATTAGCACGACCTGCGAAAGTGTGCGGATTTTTAGCCTATTTTAGTATTTGCAGTATTTAAACTTTGGCATCGATCGACCTCTGCCCTTAACCATTAACAATTACCGATTTACGATTAACAACGCGGTTTGCTAAACTCTCCCTGTTTTAATGAAATACAAGCTCCTGAATTTCGTACGTCAGCTCGCCCTGACACTGCTCGTCATATGGACGGTGGTGTCGGTCGTGACATTGCTGATCGAGCTTGTGGGCGACCCTGCAACCGCGATCCTGGGCGAAACGGCGACGCAGGAGCAGATCGAGAATTTCCGACATAAGCACGGTCTCGACAGACCGGCATTTTTCGTTTCGTACGATTCGGCAACGGGTTTCAAATGGAACGGCGCGGACAACCGCTACGCCGATTACTGGATCGGGTTGCTGCACGGCGATCTCGGAACGTCCTTCGCGTCGGACCGGCCTGTTTCGGAAATGATACTCGAACGCTATCCGGCAACGATCAAGCTCGCGCTTGCGTCGATGCTCATCGCGATCGGCATTGCAATACCGCTCGGCGTTCTCGCAGGACGCAATAAAAACAAGCTCGCGGACAACTTTGCATCATTCATTGCCCTGCTCGGCATCTCGCTGCCGACTTTCGTGATCGGGCCGTTTCTCGTTTACATTTTCGCTGTAAAACTGCGATGGTTCGCGCCGACCGGCAGCGCACATCCCGAGGACATCATTTTGCCGGCGGTTACGTTGGGAGCGGCACTTTCGGCGATCATTACCCGAATGGTGCGTTCGAGCGTTATCGAGGAACTTGGTGAAGATTACGTGCGAACCGCCCGCGCAAAAGGCCTCAGCGAGCGCACGGTCATTTACAAACACGTGCTAAAGAACGGGCTCATACCGGTGGTGACAATTCTCGGCCTGCAGCTCGGCATTCTGCTTGCAGGTGCGATCATCACTGAAAAGATCTTTAACTGGCAGGGCCTGGGCCTTTTGCTGCTCGACGACGGTATAAAAAAGAGCGATTACCGGCTCGTGCAGGGTTGCGTGCTCGTCATCAGCGTTACCTATATTGTTGCAAACTCATTGACCGATTTTGTTTACCGGAAGCTCGATCCGCGAATCAGGCTTTCATAGTGAAAAACTAATAATTAAAAGTGAAAAATGGCAACATCTATCTTAAAAGAAAAGAGTTACCTGTTTGCAATAAGAGTCGTGAAGCTCAATCAACATTTATGCACTGAAAAGAATGAATATGTCTTGAGTAAGCAGCTTTTGCGTTCAGGTACTGCAATTGGAGCGTTGATCAGAGAGGCCGAATTCGGACAGTCAAGGGCAGACTTTCGAAGCAAGATGTCTATTGCGTTAAAAGAAGCGAATGAAACTGATTATTGGTTAAATTTGTTAAAGGATACAAATTATATCAATGAAAAAGTATTTATGAGCTTTTCGGATGATCGTCCTGAACTGATCAGGATATTGGTCGCAACAGTAAAAACAATGCAGAAAACACGCAGTGATTAGTTTTATCCTTATAGATTCGCTTCACTTTTAGTTTGTCACTTTTCGTTATTAGTTTTTCATGAACCGTCTTACCTACATCGGCATCGCTATCGCAGCCATTTTCATTTTGGCGGCGATATTTGCGCCGTTCCTCGCAACGCACGATGTCGTTTCGCAGGACCTTCTGAACCGTTACGCATTACCTTCTTCAAGTCATTGGTTCGGAACGGACGCGCTGGGCCGTGACGTGTTTTCACGAGTGGTTTACGGTGCACGCGTCTCGCTTCAGGTCGGCATAATCGTGGTGACGGTCTCGGCGATCATCGGGACGTTTATCGGTTCAGTGGCTGGATTTTACGGCGGATTCGTCGACAAATTTCTTTCGGGTTACATATTCAACGTATTCTTGGCGTTTCCGGGACTGCTGCTCGCGATCGCTCTCGCCGCGTTCGTCAACGAAAAAACCCTTTTGACGAATTTTGTAAGCGGTGAAACTGCCGAATACATTCTAAGCTTTTTTACCAAAGGTCTTTTCAAAATGCTGCTTGCACTGTGCGCCATCGGCTGGGTCGGGTACGCACGCGTGATGCGGGGCCAGGTTTTGAAGGTTCGCGAATACGATTTTGTTCAGGCCGCACGCGCGCTCGGCGCCGGCAACATGCGCATCCTGTTCACGCACATCTTGCCAAATGCCATACAGCCGCTGATCGTTCAGGCTTCCCTTGGTATGGCAGGAGCGGTCTTGTCCGAAGCGTCGCTGTCGTTTCTCGGTATCGGGATCTCGCCGCCGTCGCCAAGCTGGGGTACCATGATCGAAGAATCGCGCGGATTCGATATTCTTTATAACGCTCCGCATGTTATGTTTTTTCCGGGCCTTGCTATAGCTCTGACCGTGCTCGCATTTAATTTTATCGGTGACGGCCTGCGCGAGTATCTTGATCCAAAACAGCGAAGACGATAATTTTCAACCGGTGCGTGCTAACCCTGTAACGATCTTTCCTCTCGGTGACTCAGCCCTGACAGTCGAGTTCGGCAAACAGATCTCAGCCGTCCTCAACCAAAATGCCATCGCCCTTTCCGACCATTTCAAACAAAATCCTTTCGCAGGTTTTGTTGAAACTGTCCCGGCCTATGCCTCGACCACAATTTTCTACGATCTCATTGAGGTGCGTGAGAGCTTTCCTCAATTTTCGACCGCTTATGACGCAGTTAAAAGCTTTGTCGAAAATGCGCTAAAGGATCTAAATAAAAACGGCGGCGGCGAAACGCGGTTGATCGAAATTCCAGTCAGTTTTGCGGGTGACTACGGGCCTGATCTGGCTGATGTTGCAAAATTCGCAAACGTGACAGCCGACGAGGTTGTCGAACTCTTCACTTCTGACACTTACCGCGTGTTTATGCTTGGTTTTCTTCCGGGATTCGCGTACATGGGTGAGGTCGACGAGCGGATAGCCATACCACGGCACAAAACGCCGCGTTCAAAAGTAGCAAAAGGCAGCGTCGGCATTGCGGGCCGCCAAACCGGAATCTATTCGCTCGAATCACCCGGCGGCTGGCAGATCATCGGCCGCACCGACGTCGGGCTTTTTTCACCTGGCAGCGATCCGCCTTGTTTTCTTCGGCCCGGCGACAGTGTGCGATTTGTTGATGTTCGGCGCAGCAAGGTTTTCTAGACTGTAGTTAAGATTTTGCGCTCATTTTCTAACCAGATGTGATGAACCTTTTGCAAGTACCAGTTTAATAGGATCCCGGCCCGGATGAGTCTATTGATTCAAAAAGAAGGCATTCTGACGACCGTGCAGGATCTTGGCCGCACCGGCTATCGCGACCTCGGCATCAATCCCGGCGGCGCGATGGACCGGACTGCTGCCCGGCTGATCAATATTCTGCTCGGCAACGCCGAATCTGAAGCCGTTCTCGAGTTCCATTTTCCCGCTGGTGTATTAGTTTTCGAGCTCCCCGTCGTTTTCGCCTTGGGCGGCGCCGATCTCGATGCACGGCTCGATGGAGAAAAGATCGAAAACTGGCGTCCGCATTTTGCAGATGCCGGGTCGAAATTGCGTTTTGCTGGAAAGAATTCCGGCAGTCGCATGTACCTCTCAGTGCTCGGCGGTTTTGTCGTCGAAAAATGGCTCGGAAGCAGTTCGACAAACCTGGCTGCTCAAGCAGGCGGATTTAACGGATGTCGTTTGCGGTCCGGCGATCGCGTCGGGTTTTGCAGCCGGTCTTACGACGAACATCCATCGCTGAATTATTTCATTTCTCCGTCGCTGATTCCATTTTATCGTCCGTTTCCAACGGTCCGCGTCATCGCCGGTGCCGAATTCGATCTGCTCTCGAAAGGCAGCCGCAACGCATTTGCCGAATCAACCTACGCCGTTTCGAGCCAATCAGACCGCATGGGTTACAGGCTGACGGGCCCTCCTCTAAAATTTACAAAAAAACTCGAACTGCTTTCCTCGGCGGTCAGTTTCGGTACGATCCAACTGCTTCCCGACGGCAATTTGATCGTCCTCATGGCGGACCACCAGACGACCGGCGGTTATCCGCGACTTGGGCACGTGGTCTCGGTCGATCTGCCGCTGCTTGCTCAGCTCGGTCCGGGTGACAAGGTTGGCTTCCAT
>DATJGV010000046.1:0-4401 GCA_035494575.1 Pyrinomonadaceae bacterium
GGCGCCGAGAATGCCCATAGCGACCGGAAGGTCGAAGCTTGCCCCTTCTTTACGAACATCTGCGGGGGCAAGGTTTATCGTTGTTTTGTGAATCGGAAAGAAAAATCCGCTGTTTGTGATAGCGGCGCGAATGCGTTCGCGGGATTCGCGGACGGCCGCATCGGGAAGTCCGACGATGATCACCGGCGGTTTTTCGCCGCTTTCGTTTGACGAAGGGACAAGGTTAACTTCGATATCCACTATGAGAGCGTCGATGCCGTAAACGGCTGCCGAGCGGGTAAGGAAAAGCATACGTTTTATTCGGTTTTAGGGAATTACGGACAACGGAAAGTTTATACCACAACGTCGCCATCAACACCACCTGCCGTCGTCGCCACTACGGACTTTTTGGAAGGCCAAGACCTTTTTCAGTCGTGCAGATCTTGATTATAAATTCGACGGCGTCATGCGGCGAATCGGTGAGGTGGATTAAGCCGAGATCTTCGGGGTTGATGTTTTTTTCGTTCAGCATTGTCGAGGTCAGCCATGCGAGCAGGCCGCGCCAATATTGCGAACCGAATAGAACTACCGGGAAATTCCTGATCTTTCGGGTTTGGATCAGTGTTAAAGCCTCGAAAAGCTCGTCCATCGTCCCGAATCCGCCCGGAAAGATCAAATACGCATTGCTGTACTTGATAAACATCGTCTTGCGCACGAAGAAGTATTTGAATGAAAGAGATTTGGTCTGATACGGGTTGGGAATTTGTTCAAACGGGAGTTCGATGTTGCAGCCGACCGAGACCTTTCCGGCCTCGAACGCACCGCGGTTTGCGGCCTCCATTATTCCCGGGCCACCGCCGGTTATTATTTCGAAGCCGGCATCCGCCAGAAGCCTGGCTGTTTCGCGGGCTGCTTCGTACATCTCAGTGCCTTCGTGTGTGCGGGCTGAGCCGAAGATCGTTACGCCGCGAGTAATTGTCGCGAGGTCGTCAAAACCTCCGACAAACTCGCCCAAAATGCGAAAAACCCGCCACGAGTCGGACGTTTTGTACTCATCTTCGGGTTCGGGCGAACGAAGCAGAACTTCGTCATCGGTAAGCTGCCAATAACCTGGTTGAGTTTCGCGCTTCTTAGCTTCGGCTACGGTTTTCGGCTCGGCCGGTTTGATCTTGTCCCTTTTTTTCTTCGGTTTGTTTGCGTCTGTTTCAGCCATTTCGATTTGGGATTTGGGATTTGAGATTTGGGATTGGGGAAAAAATCCGCAATCCATAATCCGAAATCCGAAATCGCTAGATTCCCATAATGTTATATCCGCAATCGACGTAGATCGTTTCGCCGGTGATTCCCGACGAAAGGTCGCTTACGAGGAACAGCGCCGTGTTGCCGACTTCGGCTGCGGTCACGTTACGCTTTAACGGCGATTTTTCGCCGACATAGTTGAGCAGCGTTCCCATATTCTTGACGCCGCGAGCGGAAAGCGTATTGATCGGCCCGGCGCTTATCGCGTTTACACGAATGTTGTTTTTGCCGAGATCAGCCGCAAGATATCGCGTCGACGATTCGAGAGCGGCCTTTGCAACGCCCATAACGTTGTAGTTCATCACGACCTTTTCCGCTCCGTAATAGCTCATTGTGACGATGCTGCCGCCGTCCTTCATCAACGGTGCGGCGGCAAGCGAAACCTGCGTCAGCGAAAACGCGCTGATCTCAAGTGCCGTTAAAAAAGCTTCGCGGGTGGTTGTGATAAATTCGCCCTCGAGAGCTTCGCGTGGGGCAAATGCGATGGAATGAACCAAAAAATCGAGCCGGCCGTATTTTTTTTCGACTGCCTTGAACGCTGCATCAACTTCCGCCTGGTTTGTTACATCGCACGGCACGATCAGCGAATCCTCAAGTTCGCCGGCAAGCTTTTCGACATTTTCTTTCAGCCGCTCACCCTGATACGTAAACGCCATTTTCGCTCCGTGCTCCGCACAGGCGGTCGCGCAGGCCCACGCGATCGAACGCTTGTTGGCAACGCCAAATATCATTCCTACTTTGTTTTCAAGCATAAGGTTCCGGGATTACAAAGTTTAAAAGCGCGAATCGGGAAAAGCAAGCGACGGTGCAGGATATTGCGTTCAGCGCTAATCGGTAAGGAACGTACGCTGAAGGTCCTCAAAATCAAATATTCGGATATCGATATCGGCCGTTGTCGAAGCAAAGCGTTTTTGCCGAAGCGATGCCCGAAGTTCAGATTCGCCATCAGCGTCGAGTTGAGTTACGAGAATGATGACCAGCCGCAGTTCGAGTCCGATCTTGTCCGCTTCAAACACTTTACTGAGATGGGCGATCTTTTTCAGCATCGCGTCGATCTTGTCCTGCTGCAGTTCCGGCGTGACGAGGAACGATACATCGACGCATGTAAGACGATCGGCACCCGGAACGAGAGCGTCGAATGAGACCCGGCCGACGGCGGCATGGCGGATCATCGCGGCATTGTGTTCCTGCTGTATCTGTCGCAGTGCGAGGTCATGTGCAACGATGTAGGTTGAAAGGAGTTCACCATTGTCACCATCATCAAACCCGATATGCTTTGCGATCTGTTCGACCTCCGAGACCAATATGTCTCGTTGAATTTCGGGAGCAACATGCATCCACACAAAATCCGCCCGCTTGCCCATCGCAAATCTGAGCAATTCACCAAACTGCAAAATTACCAGAGCAATAAGCGCGGCAATACCGACAAAAAGAACCGCCGCCGCCGCCCAAGCCTGATAGTAAACTGAGGCGAGAAGTCCAACAACAAGACAGAAGGCGACGGCTCCAGCGAGCGCTATCGGAACGCTTTTCGCCGCCGGCCTTGCCAAAGACGGTATTGTCTTTTCGATATCAGTGCTCATCGGGTGTTTTGCGGGTAGTTTTTTGTTTCGTGCAGTTCGTGGATAAGCTCCTGAAGTCTAGCCACGAAACACACGAAACAAAACCAAAAATCCAATATTAGCCCCAAGGATGGATATAATTGAATAATCGATCTAGACCGCCGAAGTCGCTCTTTCAAACAAAATGTCGTCGAAATGCGTCATCTTTTTAAAATCCCGAAAACGCTGGTTTATCTCCGGGTAATCGAGCGTATCGACCCGCTCGGTGCCAAATTTCTCGACATTGAACGACGCCATTACCGAACCGTAAACGCATGCCCGTCGCAGGGTGTCATCATTTATCTCATCCTGGCTGGCGAGATAGCCCATAAAGCCGCCCGCGAACGTGTCGCCCGCGCCGGTCGGGTCAAAAACGCTTTCCAAGGGGTAAGCGGGTGCCGAAAAATATCCGTTTTCTGTGAACAGGGTTGCGCCGTATTCGCCGCGTTTGATGACCAGCGCCTTAAGGCCAAGATCCATTAACTTGCGTGCAGCTTTATGAATATTTGGCTCATCGGCCAACTGGCGGGCTTCGGCGTCATTGATGATAACACAATCGACGACCTTGATGGTATCAATTACCGCGTCCTTCATCGACGAGATCCAGAAATTCATCGTGTCCATGGCTACGAAACCGGCATTGGGACATTGTTCGCGGACCTGTTTTTGCAGCATCGGCAGAATGTTTGCGAGGAAGACTAGTTTTGCGCTTCTCGAGTTTTCGGAAAGCTTCGGATCGAAGGTTTCGAAAACATTCAACTGTGTGTCGAGCGTGTGGGCCGTGTTCATGTCGTAATCGTAACGGCCCGACCAGAAAAACGTTTTGCCGTCGGGAACGACCTCGATGTCATCTGTGTTGATAGCATGACGCTTGAACACGTCCCATTCCTCTTCGCCAAAATCGCCGCCGACCACGCCGACGGCATTGACCTTTGTGAAAAAACTCGCCGATAAAGAAAAGTGCGTCGCTGCACCGCCAAGAATTTTGTCCTGCTTGCCGAACGGCGTTTCGAGCGCATCAAAGGCAACGGAACCGACTACTGTTAAAGACATAATGTTAAGGGAATCTCCTTTAGGTAAAAGAATTATTGTATGCGGTCGGGTTGCTGTATTCAAAATTCGGAACCGGGGAAGAGGCAGAATACGCGACTGTCTTTCTGCATTTTTTGTCCCATTTTGTCCCACGCTGGGACAAGCTGGGACAAGATCATTGTTGAAAACAAAGGGTTTAGCTCTTGTCCCACTTGTCTCCTTGTCCCACAAGAAAAACAGTAACCAGTGGTCGGTGGCCAGTGGTCAGAGGTTGTCAAAGATCGATCGTTCAAGCCGGCGGTGGCACAACCGCCAAAAAATCGTTTCAGGTCACGAGCCGGAAAGACATAGCTTTTAGGCAGCCCGAACAATTTATCACCAACAAACCGAGGTCTGTCGGATTTAATATTCTAGCGCTCGTTGCATCGATAGTAAATAGTTTTATGAACAGCATGAACGGCGAATTGGCAAAGGGGGGCCGTTGTCATAC
>DATJGV010000047.1:0-10480 GCA_035494575.1 Pyrinomonadaceae bacterium
TCAGAAAACTTAAATCAGGCGAATACAGACTCTATTCACGAAAAAAGGACCCGAAGACCGGAAAAAGACGAAATCTTGGCACTTTCAAAACACGCGGAGCAGCCGAGAAACACGAACGCGAGGTTCAGTATTTTAAGAGACACTAAACGCTACTCGCGATATCTCGCACGGCCAGCAATGCGATCATAGAGCCATGCGGGGAATATTTTGCCGGCGCGGACGAGCGAGGCAAGCTGCCACGGGAAGGAAGCGAACTTTTTCTTTCGCTCGATCGCGTTTAGAAAAAGCGGAATTGCATCGTCGAGTTCCATCAGGTAGGGCATTCGATGTGTGCGACCGGCGGTCAGCGGTGTCTTTATAAATCCCGGTTGAATAATAGTGACCGCGATACCTTGATCCTGAACGTCGAGCCTGACGCTTTCGAAAAACGCCGTCATTGCAGCTTTGCTCGCTGAATAGGCCGCGGACTTTCGCAAACCCCGAATGCCTGCAAGGCTCGAAATGGCAACAAGCTGGCCGCTGCCGCGTTCGAGCATGTCCGGTACGACCGCGTGAATGGCGTTCACCGCCCCGATCAAATTGACGTCAATCACGCGACGAACGCCCGCGGGGTCATAATTTCGCGTTTCAGGGTCGTTGCCGCTTACGCCTGCGTTACAAATAAGTATATCGATCCGGCCGAATTCGTCCCGGAGTTTTGCCGCCGATACGTGAACTGCATTCGAATCAGTAACATCGCAGGCAAATATGCGCGCCCTGCCGCCAGCGGACTCACACCGTTCGGCGAGCTCGTTCAATACATCTTCGCGCCGTGCGAGCAAACCAAGTACCGCTCCCTTTTTGGCGATCGCGAGCGCGATGCCCTCGCCGATGCCACTTGACGCGCCGGTCAGAAAAACGACCTTTCCTTTCCAGAACATTTGGGATTCCATATCGCTATTGGTTACTTTTTTCCTCGACCGGAAACCATACGCCTTTCAAGCTAACAAAGGTCGGCTACATGCTCGCCCAATGCTTCCAACGCGTTTGCCAGATCATCTTGCTTTATCAACAGATGATCGCGCGAAAATGCGGACAAAGCCATGATGGGAATATTCGCTTTGGCTAAAATTTGTGAAACCTCGGCCATAAAACCTACAACATTCAGGTCAAGCTCGATATCAAACGTTAAAAGCCTGTATCCGCCTTCCGTTTTCGCATCACGAAGCGCGTGACGCATCGTCCCAAAATCGGTCTCGTCAAGAAGCAGGGTAACCTCGTTTTTATCCATCAGGATCATAAACGGTGCGGTCATTCGCGGGCTAAGAGCCGGATCACTAATCAGCTTTCGCCAATCATCGTGTCGCAGCGAGACAAGATAAAAGGTCTCAGGTGCGACTTCGACACGGCTTTTTCGAAGCAATTGTTTGGCCTGAGAATGTTCCATATTCGCCCGTAAACGAAAGGCCCTATGCGTTAGCGGGCCTTTCATCCAGTTTACCTACGTTTTCCCGAAGAACTTCGAGCAAAGTGTCAACCGTTTTCAAATGCGTGCGAAATGCGAGACATGCGAATCGCAGCGTGTATTCGCCGTTCAACATCGTCGATGAAATGAAAACGCGGCCGTCGGCTACTACAGCGTCCAGTAATGCTTTGTTAAATGGGTTCGTATCGCCGGTTTTCGGTACCCAGCGGTAGGTCACGACGGACAGCTCCGGTTCGAGTTTCGATTCAAAACCAAGTTTCTGCACCTTGTCATGAAAATATTTCGCTAACAAAAGCTTTTCTTCGAGGCACGCCCGAAACGGAGCGACACCGTGAAGCTTTAACGGCAGCCACAGCCGTAGACCGCGAAAATGCTTCGTCAACTCCGGCGAGAGTTCCGCCGGCGAAGGCTCTTCGGTTGAGGATGCCGCATCCTGCATATAATTTGCCGTGTAATAATGTGACGCGTTTAGTTTTGCCTGATCTTTTACCAGAACAACGCCAAGACCATACGGTAAAAAAAGTCCTTTGTGCGGGTCGATGATGACCGAATCTGATTTCTCGATTCCCGCGAGCTTTTGTTTTCCTTCATCTGTTAGAATAAAAAACCCGCCATACGCGGCATCAACGTGGTACCAGAGGCCGTTCCGGTTCGCGATATCACCGATCTCAGATAACGGATCGATAGCGCCGACATCTGTCGTTCCGGCGGACGCAACAACCAGAAACGGATTTAAGCCGGCATTACGGTCTTCGGCAATTTGCCTTTCAAGTTCGGCAGGGATAATACGATATTTGTCGTCAAGCGCAATATGACGAATGACGGCTTCACCCAACCCGGCGATCCTGATCGCTTTGTCGATTGAGTGATGCGCTTGTTCGGAAAGATAGATCACAGCTCGCTCGACGTCTTTCGACTTTATGCTTTGTGCATCGCGGGCCGTAACGATCGCAATGAGATTCGCGAGACTGCCGCCGGTAGTTAAGTTACCGGAAGCGCCCGCCGGATAGCCCATCAGATCACACATCCAGCGAATGAGCATATTTTCCATCCGAACCGCGCCGGGGCTCGCGTAAAACACACCGGCGTAGCGATTGAAAACATCCGCAAGGTAATCGCCAAGCGCCGAATAATAAATACCGCCGCCCGGAATGTACGCCAGATGCCCGCCGGACGCAGGATTAAGACCGGGCGTATCGACGTTTTCTTTTATCAATGAAAGAGCTTCGTCGATGCCAATGCCCGTGTCGGAAATCGGTGAATCCAAAAGTCCGACGCCTTTGGTGTCCGAAATGTTAAAAGCATTGATCTCCTCGATGTGGTCGAGAAAATTTTCGGAGTAATCGATCACCTTTTCACGAACGGCTTGGCGATCGAGGTACGATGGTTCGAGTAATCTGGAGGTTTTTTCGAGTTGAACAAGTTTGTCGCGCATTATAGGGGGATTTCAGACCTCAACTATCGTCGTAACGATCACCGGCTTTGTACCGATCTCTTTCTGCACAAACCGTTTTAGATGAATACGCAGGTTTTCCTTAAAGAAATTTCTATCCGCAATATGTTCTTTTTTCATTTCGCCGATGGCGTCGGTGATCGTTTGCCGCGCGCTCACGGCAAAACCGTTGGATGCATTTATTCCGGCGACACCCTCAAATGTGAGGTGCGGTTCGCCGACGAGATCGTGTGTCGCTTTATTCACCGTTACGACCAATGAGATCGCGCCTCCATAGGCGAGTTTCTTGCGTTCGCGGACGATATCGTATTCGATCTCGCCAAGCGATTCTTCGTCTATAAATGTCTTGTGAAGTTCATGCTTTTCCACGACCTTTGCGGCGTATTCGTCTATCTCAAGCACGTTGCCGTTCTCGATCAGAATGATATTTTCGTCCGTATATCCCTCGACGTGGTTTTTGATAAATTCCTTTTGCCGGAACAGCATTCGATATTCGCCGTGGATTGGCACGACGTATTTTGGCCGCGAAGTTTCGACCATTATCTTTATGTCCTCTTGCGAAGCGTGGCCCGAGACGTGAACCAGACGACGCTTTTCCTCGATAATGTTCGCACCGCGTTTGTAGAGGTGACCGATAAGGCGGCTGATCGACTTGTCATTGCCGGGTATTATGCGTGCCGACAGCACAACGGTATCGCCTTTTTCGATCTCCATGCCCTTGTAGGTCGATGTCGCCATGTTCCAAAGCGCCGCTCGCGTCTCACCTTGCGAACCCGTCACGAGATAAACGATCTGATCGTCATCGAGCGCACGCGATTCGCCAAGTTCGACCAGCGTGCCATATGGTATCTTTAGCAAGCCCAACTCCTGGGCGATCTCGACATTTTTCTGCATCGAACGGCCAAGGACGGACACTTTACGGCCAAATTCGTGAGCGAGATTGAACATTATCTGCAGACGGTGGATCGATGACGAAAATGTCGCGACGATAATGCGTCCCTCGGCCTGCTCGAAAATCTCTTCAAATGCGGGAATCACGGCGCGCTCGGACGGCGTGCGGCCCGGCACGGTTGAATTTGTCGAATCCGCAAGAAGTGCAAGAACACCTTCGTCGCCGATGCGTCCAAGCGTTTGCAGGTCGTAAGGCGGACCGATCACGGGCGTATCGTCGAGCTTGTAATCGCCGGTGTGGATCAATGTCCCGAGGGGCGTGTGGATAGCCAGCGAAAAACAATCCACGAGCGAATGCGATGCGTGGATGAATTCGACGCGGAACCCGCCGATCTCTTTTACCTCGCCTGCCTCGACACGGTGCAGCAGAACCTCATCAAGCATCTTGAATTCGTCCAGCCTTTTTTCCGCAAGTGCAAGCGTGAAGCGCGACGCATAAACCGGGAGGTTGTATTTTTTAAGGATGTACGAAAGTGCTCCGATGTGGTCTTCATGGCCGTGAGTGAGGATTATCGCTGTGAGGTCTTCGCGATACTCTTCGAGAAAATCGAAGTTCGGAATGGAAATATCGACGCCATACGGCGTTTCTTCGGGAAAGCCCATTCCGGCATCGACGATGATCATTTCATCGTCATACCGGATGCCCATGCAGTTCATTCCAAATTCGCCGATACCGCCAAGAGGTATGATCTCGATCTTATTCACAATATGCAAAACACTGACAAACTAAACTAAGTTGTTAGTGTAACACAGCTTAAATCTCGACAATACCTATGAAAAAAAGAACGGCAGGACTTGAACTCCTGCCGTTCGCCGTATGATCGTCAAATCGTCGTCTATGGAAGAGCGACAAGGTTTAGGGCGCTAGTCTGATCAGTGATACTTACAAACTGGGATTCGAACACATAGGCTTTTGACGTGGCTGCCAAGATATATCCCTGGCCGACGGGCACGTTGTCGATTCTGTAAAAGCCGAACTGGTTGGTCATTGCCGAACGCACGATGCCGTCGGTTCCGGTAAGTGAGACCTTGGCACGATAAACGCCAGCGCCGCTCGGCGTTAGAACACGTCCGCCAACCGAAACGCTGGCCGCGGTTACGGGTGTTACGGTATGAGAGACACCCGCGGAAACGCTTCCATTGAAATTAGCATCACCCGCATATGTCGCCGTAAGCGTCCTTGAACCAACAGTGGTCAAGGTCAATGTGCACTGACCCGCAGCAACGGTTCCGGTACAGCTTTGGGATCCGTCAGATACCGTGACATTACCGGTCGGCGAGCCCGCACCTGGGGAGTTAACCGAAACGCTGTACGAAACCGTGAACGGAACATTCTGTCCGGTAGTAGTCGCGGACTGTCCGGTTATCGTCGCTGTCGTGTCGGCTTTATTTACCGTATGGGACGTCGTGGCCGCCGGCGATGCATTATAATTTGCGTCGCCATTGTATGTCGCGCTTATCGTTTTAGCCCCGACAGACGTGCTGGTCAAACTGCAGCTCGTTGCCGGAAGCGTTGCCGTACAGGTTGCTCCGGTCCCATCGGAAATACTTACCGTACCAGTCGGCGTGCCGCCGCCGGGAGCAACGACAGTCAGCGAAAATGAAACCGGGTAGGACTGGCCAACAACGCTTGGGTCCGGGGTGTCGGATGATATTGATATCGAGGTGCTGGCTGCGTTCACGGTATGACTCGTCGTTACAGTCGGCGAGGCGTTGTAGTTTGCGTCCCCGTTGTACTTAACGCTTATCGTTTTTGAACCGACGGTCGTGCTTGTCAGGTTACAACTCGTCGCGGGAAGCGTTGCCGTACAAGAATCGGTGCCGTCGGAGATCGTAACGGTTCCCGTGGGCGTTCCAGAGCCAGGAGCGTTAACCGAGAGTGTAAAGCTTACGGCATATGGCTGGCCGGTAACTGTCGGATCGGGCGTGTCCGATACTATCGACGCCGTCGTGTCCGCCTTATTAACCGTTATGTTTACACTCGCAACGCCGCTGTCAACCGTTGCTCCAGGCGATTTTGAGCCCGCCGTAGCCGACGAAAAAGTTGCGGTCGCCGTGCCCGAGCTTTGAATGGTCGTCTGAGCGCCGCTGATCGAGCCGCCGCCACCCGACCATGTAACCGGCAAGCCGATCAGGACCGTTAAATTTGCCAAGCCGACAGCAACGCCGTCCGAATTATTCAGAAAGCTCGTTGTTAAGGTAGTCGACTGTCCGGTGACGAGTGTAGTCGATACGGCTGATGTTTTGAGTTGCAGCCACGGATTGAAATCGATCGTTCCTCCGCCTGCGGTTCCGGCTGTATCACACGGCGCAGCCGCTGGCCCCGTCGGGCAACCCCACCAGTTATTTTCGGCATTCACGGTTCCACCCGCGGTGGCTACGCCTTTCAATCCGCCGCCCGTATTTCCCGCGAGGCGTGAAAAGCTCATATTAAGAATATTTGCGGTCGTCGAGGAACCTAAGTAGATGGCGGATCCTGTTGTAGTCGCAGAATTTCCGGTAAAGACGGCCTTGCTAAGCGTCGTCGTTCCACTTGAGTGATTTATGAACAAGCCGCCCCCGAACCTGCCCGATGAATTTCCGGAAAAGGCGATCGGCGTCGTAAAGGTTATAGGCTGGGTCGAGTAGATACCACCGCCGTCGCTCGGCGCTGCGTTGGTCGAGATCGCGGTATTGGCAATCGTCGAAATGCCGCCGGAACCACTTGGACCAAAAGCCATGATGCCGCCGCCCTGACCTTGGCCTCCGGAACCGTTGACATTGTTTCCCGTGATTGCGGAACCGCTTATTGAAAATTTCGTCGTAGTTCCGAAGAAGATACCACCGCCGAACGGGGATGCTCCGGGAGATGTTCGAGCCGGAGCATTATTTGAGATAGTAGAATTTGTGATCGTTACAGATCCGGTACCGGCGACTGAGTTCGTTGCCGTGATACCTCCGCCGTCTCCGTCGAGCGTGCTATTACCCGTGACTATCAGGTCGTTGATGCTTAACGTTCCTGTGCCGCTTCCCTCCCAATCGAAACCGCCGCCAAAGCCGTCACCGCCAAAAGAACTGGGATTTCGGCCATAGCGAATTGTCATCCCGGACATACTTGTGGCAAATGCGGTTGTAAATAAGGGGTTGATCGAAAACACTTTATCAATGCCGTTGGCGGTGGTCGTACCCGCGGTGACGGCGGTCGTTGCCGAACCATTACCCTGTATCGTGACCGGGTCCGTTATATCAAGATCGCCTGTCGCGGCCGCATTTTCGTTTGCTCCCGCGAGTGTAAGTTGGAATGTACCGGCACCTAATAGGATTAGATCCGCGCCAGGATTCGCATTTGCGGCCCGAACAGCCTCACGCAGACTGCAATCTGCATTGCAGGCACCGTCGTTAGTATCGGCGGTCTTCGACACGGTAAAAGTCGCTGCCGGCGCCGCAACGATCGGTGTTGGCTCGGTTTGCCCGTCCTGAATCACGGCAAATCCTTCCTGTGCCATCGCGTTCAGCCGCATCGGAACAATTGCTGTCGGAGCCGAACTAAAATCCACAGTTTCGATCTGTGTCGGCTTTGAAAAGGATTGCAAAGAAACTTCCGCCGGTTCCTTGAACAAGATCTGAACCTTTTGACCGATCTGGTCGACGACAAGCAGATCGTCAGTACCGTAGCCGGTAAGCCGAGCTTTTTCCAAATGAACCGAAACCTCGCCGTTTGCAAAGGGTGAAATTCCGAGTTGATGCTCTTCTGCTACCGACCACTTCGAATCGAGCTGGCGCGAGCGCTGTTTGGGCGACGTATCGAGAACGTCTCGTCCTCTGCCGTAATGTTCGATATTCGCTCTCATCTCACTTTCCGTGAATGGTCGCGTATCGAGCGTTCCGTTTTTCAGATAATAAACTGATCCGTTATCCGAGAGTGCGGCGATCTCGGTCTTCGCCTGACGATCCCTAATAAATTCGCCCAATGCAAAATCAGCGACCTGAAATGGTAACCTGATCGCCTGAGCGGGGCCAAAACTTGTCCCATTATTTGAAAACCGAAATATTCCCCCACCCGCAAGCACAAACAGATCACTAGATCGTGCTACTCCGTCGATCGCGACGAGCTTAAGAGACGCGACGGCTGACGGAGCCGAGATCGTCTGCAAGATATTCTCTGCGGAAGGATCCATAACGATCACGGAATTACCGTTTTCATTCTGGATCGCGACCGCAAGAACACCAGCCGGATTTTGACCGTTTAATTGTCCCGAGGTCAACGCAGTGATTTGGCCGGCAACATTGATCTGCCTAGCGACTGTCAGAACACCGTTTTCGTCTGCGGTTAGGATCGCAATCGAATTTCCCCCGTTCGCCGCTACAGCGACGCCGTTTAACGAATTGACGGCAGCAATGTAATCCGGCGAAAACGGAAGCTGTACTGCCTGGGATTGATAAGTAAATGGCGCCGCAAATTCTCCGACGTTAAGTCCCGACCGTGATTCGACATCTTCCGGCGCAAACGCTGACCTGTTACCCCGATGCAAGGTAACAACACCGCCGTCACCCGAGTTGAATCCGCTAATAAGATCAGGGAAGCCATCCCCGTCTATGTCCGCCGATGCGACTGAAACCGCTCGGACCGAGCCTCCGGCAAAATCAGCAACTGCGGCTTCATCACCTACATATTCTGTCGCGGCACGTTTGCCTACACGCAAATTTAACCAGGGTGAGTGGACGCTGTTTATCGATGCTTCGCCGCGTTGGTTACCGTCAACCACGAGCGATCTCGGACTTGACGTTTTTTCGATCGCAGAAACCTTGTAATAACCGGTCGCCGCAAGTCCAAGACACAAAACGACGAGAGCGGTTGATAAAACCGCAGCTCTGGAAGATTTGGTAATGTTGATCATGATTCCCTTTTAACGTTTTAATTAAAAAGCTATAGAAAACAGTGGCTATGGGCGCTGCGGAAATATTCCCTGAAGCGCAATAATGAACGTAAGGCCCAAGTACGGCTGACGGTTGTTGTGCGGAAAACTCGAACCCGCGGGCTGAGTCCCCGCTCCCATTTGAACATTTGGCGGTCCGCTATTATAGAAAGCAGGGCGACCGCGTGCGCCACTGGCAAAACTATTGCCAGATGGAGATGTCAGCCCACCGCTGTTTGAGGACGCCAACATCTGATGCGAATGGAAAGGCATTTCGGATGAAAGCAAGCTTACGCTTGAAGTGCCCCCCGTCTGGCCCAGATCGTAGAGGCTTAATCCAGGCCCCTGGCCCGGATGCATTGGCGAACTGTCCATCAGATTAGGTAAGGCGAACGTGCTCTTTCCGTCACCGCCGTAGAATGTACCGAGCAATGAAAAAAGTGCCGTGTTTTGCGAGATCGGCATAAGCTGACCGTTGCACAACGCCCAACCCGTCGGGGCAAAGTTCCCGGCAAATATTCTAATTTCTGCGAGAAATGGACTAGACATATATTTTGCTCCGATTAGTTCCGGCTCGGGAAAACCCCTGTTAAGGCAATTACGAAGTTAAGAACAAGGTACGGCTGCATATTGTTATGTGGCTGGCTAGCCCCGACCGCCGATGTGCCTATTAATCCGGCAACCGCGTTTCCGGGCGGGCTGTATGCGTTGTCAGAACTAAGAGTCGAAAGGTACCCGCCCGAGGGCGACGTTTGGTTTGGCGCGGTATTGACGGCGTTCAAAAGATGAACGTGTGCCGGCAATTCCGCCGAAGTTATCGTATGACTGATCTCACCGCTGCTTTCGCCGAGGGTGATTTCGTTTCCGGTATGCACGGGAACTCGGCCTTGCAAGTTTGGCAGTGCAAAGTTTACCCGCCCGTCTCCGCCGTACGTTGTTCCTAGAATAGAAAACAGCGCCTGGTTTTGGTTAATAGGCAGCAATTGACCGTTACAGAATGCCCAGCCTCTCGGCGCAAAATTCCACGAAATAAGCTTTATTTCGCCCAAATATGGTGTACCCATAAATTTTCTCCTGCCATGTTCTAGTTTGGTTGAGGAAAGATGCCAAACAGGCTGATGATAAAGTTAACGCAAAGGTATGGCATCATGTTCTCATGCGGCTGCGATCCGCCGCTTGCCCCGATCATCTGATTTCCCATTTGTATGTCGGTTCCGGCAACGTTGTATGGATTTAACGCCGTTCCGCCAACCGCATTGCCTTGAGGATTCCCCGACGAGCCGTTATTAGGATCACACGCGATCGTGTGCGAATGCGATGGAATCTGATTTGAAGTCAGAGTAACCGATTCGGTTCCTGCCCTTTCGCCTATGATAAACGTCTGGCCCACGACAGTTCCCTGATGAATCGGCAGACGTCCCCTAAGGTCCGGTAAAGCAAACGTTTCCTGCCCATCTCCGCCGTAAGTCGTGCCGATCAAGTTAAACAAAGTATCGTTTTCGGAAATTGGTAATAACTGGCCCTCGCAGAACATCCATCCGTTCGGCGCGAAGGTGCCCCCGAACATTCTGATCTCACCTATATAAGGATCTGCCATAAAATTCTCCCGCTAATAACGAAGTTCATCCAAGAGAAGCCCCGTTCATCATTAACGCTAAATGTGAAATTTGACGATGTTAACTAGCTAGCAAAATGCGCGCACGCGAAACCTAAGTA
>DATJGV010000048.1:0-4248 GCA_035494575.1 Pyrinomonadaceae bacterium
CAGTTGCCCATTTCCGACACAAATTGCCCCGCGAGCAAATTGCGGAAATTTCGGTTTCTTGATAGCAGTTGGCCGTACGTCAGCGATTCCATTGGTTTAACAGAATAAACGCAAACGGCTGGATTTAGGAAAAGTTTCAAATTTCAAAAATTTCAAAATTCGTATTTGACAACTTCTCCATTCAGGAAATATTCTTGAAATTTCTTATTGAAAACGAATTTCAATTTCATTCTTATTTTTATGGAGTTCCTGATGAATACTCGATCTGCTGTTTACAAAATTTCCAGCCTATTGATTCTCACACTTGGTTCGATCGCGTTCGCTTTAGGCGCCGACGATAATTCGGCAAAGGTTACGATCCACGGCAGTATTACGGACCAAAGCCACGCCGCAGTCGCCGGGGCATCCGTTACCGCTGCGCCGCTTGGCCGCGCTGGAAGCCTGTCCACCACGTCTGATGCGAACGGCGAATTCGGCCTGACACTGGAACCCGGCGATTACAGCCTGGTCGTAACGGCAAACGGCTTCGCGACATTTACGAAACAGATCGCGGTAAAATCGTTTGAGACCGCACCGCTTGAGATCGAGCTGCAGATCGCCGCAAATATGGCTACGGTGACAGTTACAGATTCGGGTGAGTACGGCAGTGAACTGATAGCAAGCGCGACAAAGACATCGACGCCGCTTCGCGATGTTCCACAATCGATCTCGGTCATAGGGCGGCAGCAAATCGAAGACCAGCAGCTTTCGAGCATTGCCGACGTCGTTGAATACGTTCCCGGCGTTACATCGCATCAGGGTGAAAATAACCGCGACCAGATAATCATTCGCGGACAAAGTTCCAGTGCCGACTTTTTCTTGAACGGCGTACGCGACGACGTTCAGTATTACCGGGATCTTTACAACCTCGACCGCGTTGAAACCCTTCGTGGGCCGAACGCGTTGGTTTTCGGACGGGGCGGAGGCGGCGGCGTCATCAACCGTGTGAGCAAGGAAGCCGAGTTTACTCCGACCCGCGAATTAACATTCCAGGGCGGATCGTTCGGAAATGCGCGGGTAACAGGCGATATAAACCAGCCGATAAACGATAAGTTTGCTTTTCGCGCAAACGGCGTTGCTGAGTACGCTAAAAGCTTCAGAGATAACGTAAACATGCGTCGTTTCGGGTTTAATCCGACCATAACCTACAACCCCGACTACAAAACGCATTTCACTCTTTCGTACGAATTCTTCCGCGACCAGCGAGTTGCAGATCGGGGTATTACATCGTTTCAGGGGCGGCCGGCGGAAGTACCGATCTCGACGTATTACGGCAATCCGGACGACAGCCGAGTCCGCGCAAATGTTGATCTGGTTACAGGCACATTTGAAAGGCAGATAGGCGATCTGAATATCAAGAACCGCACGATGTACGGAGACTACGACCGCTTTTATCAAAACTACGTGCCGCGTGACGCAAATGCCGACGGCACGTTCGTTACTCTTACGGCATACAACAATGCGACTCGCCGCCGAAATCTTTTCAATCAGACCGACCTTACCTATTCGGTTTCGACCGGAGCAGTCAAGCACACACTCCTCGGCGGATTTGAACTCGGCCGCCAGCACACGAATAATTTCAGAAATACCGGCTTCTTCAACAATACTGCAACATCGCTCCTGGTCCCTTTTGCCGATCCGACCACCTCGATTCCTGTGACTTTTCGCCAAAGTGCGACGGATGCGGACAACCGGCTGCACGTTAATCTCGCAGCGGCGTATGTTCAAGACCAGGTGCAAGTCACGCGGTATCTGCAATTTGTCGGCGGTGCTCGGTTCGATTATTTCGATCTGAATTATCACAACAATCGCGATAACGCGAGTTTGCGCCGCATCGACCGTTTGGTGTCACCGCGTTTCGGCGTTGTTGTAAAACCCGTTGAGCAGCTTTCTTTGTACGGCAGCTACAGCGTTTCGTTTCTGCCGAGCTCGGGCGATCAGTTTTCGTCGTTAACGACGGTTACCGAACAAGTCAAGCCGGAGAAATTTCAAAACATCGAGGTGGGCGTTAAATGGGACATCCGTCACAACCTTTCATTGACGTCGGCAATTTACCGGCTTGATCGAACCAACACGCGGGCGACCGACCCGAACGACCCGACGCGGATCATCCAGACCGGCAGCCAGCGTTCGAACGGTTTCGAGATCGGCCTTAACGGAAACATCACGCGGGCTTGGTCGGTTGCGGGCGGTTATGCCTGGCAGGATGCGTTCATCACCAGCTCAACAACGGCCGCACCGGCTGGAAGACAGGTTGCACAAGTGCCGCACCACGGTTTTTCGCTTTGGAACAAGTACCAGTTCTTGCCAAAGTTGAGCGCCGGTCTTGGGATCATCCGCCGCGCGGATATGTTTGCGGCGATCGACAATAAGGTTGTCTTGCCTGCGTACACAAAAGTTGACGCAGCCGTCTTCTATACATTCAACGAACACTGGAGGCTGCAGGGAAATATCGAAAACCTGTTCAACACGCGGTATTATCTGAATGCGGACAGCAACACCAATATTTCGCCCGGAGCACCGCGTAACGCGAAGATCGGTTTGGTTGCGAGGTTCTAGAATCATTACCTACCAGTAAAGTTCGGAGGGCGTTTTTCAAAGAAAGCAGCGACGCCCTCTTTGAAATCTTCCGATCTTCCGGATTCGATCTGGCATTCGTGTTCGAGTTCGAGCTGGTGCCGCAGATCGTTTGCAAACGAAGCGTTGAGCATTCGTTTAATACGGCCGATCGAACCGGTCGGCGCAGCCGCCAGTTTGTCCGCCATCGTCATGGCTTCGGTCATCAGATCGTCGGCCGGTACGACCTTGTTTATCATACCGAACTGTGCGGCACGCTCGGCACTAACGTTCTCGCCCGTCATGAACAGTTCTGCGGCGAGCTTTTCACCGATAGCACGCGGTAAAAAGAAACTGCCGCCGCAATCGGGCGAAAGGCCGATACGCACGAACGCCTCGTTAAAACTTGCATTTTCGGCAGCGATCACAAGATCGCATGCAAGCGCAAAATTGGTTCCCGCTCCGGCACAGACACCATTAACAGCAGCAACGAATGGGACCGGTGTTTCGCGGATTAGCAAAATCACGTCGTGCAGAGCCTTTAACGGCGCCTCAAGATAAGCTTCGATCCTTCCCTCTTTTTGAGCTAGAGTCTGCATTTCGCGAAGGTCGCCGCCGGAACAAAAGGCGCGTCCGTTTGCCGTAAGCAAAACCGCCCTTGCCTTATCGGAAATGGCCTGTCGAATAGCCGCGTCAAGATCTTTGGTTAACTGAAGCGATAGCGCGTTGAGAGCTTCGGGGCGATTTAAAGTGATAACCGCAATCTGCCCCTTTCGTTCGTAGATTACCGTTTCGAGACTCATATTGGGAAGAGCATGAACGCGTGGGAATGAAGGAGGTTCGCGCGTTTCTTAAAAAAATATCTCAGGCAACTCTGACACGGGATCGGCTTGCCTCGTGACACTCGCGGCATAGGACCGTACGGCCAAGCTTTGGCTGAAACGGAACCACATCATGCTTGCCGCAGTTGTCGCAAACGATGTCAAAACGTTTCGGAGCGTCGTTCCCGATCGCGGCCTTTTTTGAACGGCATTTTGTGCAGCGCTGCGGGGGCATCATATTGCGCTGGTAGAATATGTCTTGCTCCTTTTCAGTGAAAAGAAAGGTCTCCTTGCACTGAACACACGGAATTTCAATGTCCGGCATTTCACTGTCTCCTTTTCCGACCGGTTAATGGGTGTCGTGAAACGAGTTTATCATAAACAACTAAATTAAATGCAATAATCATCACGCGCGGCCAAGTTCGAGAATGTGATTCTTTACCGTCGTACCAAGCGTTTCAAGGTTGTAGCCTCCCTCAAGACATGAAACGATCCGTCCACCGCAGGTTTCGTTTGCCCATTGCTTGACGGCGGATGTCATCGCTGTAAAATCGCGATCTTCGAGCATCAACTGCCCCAGCGGGTCAGTCAGATGAGCGTCAAAACCCGCGGAGATCATAATGAGATCGGGTTTGAAACCGCCCGAGATCTCATACAGTGCAGCGTCGAATACCCGACGCTGATCGTCGGCCTTCGTGTTCGCTTTCACCGGAACGTTAAGGGTAAATCCGAGCCCGCGGCCGTGACCCGTTTCGCCTCGCGAGCCAGTACCCGGATACCACGGGTACTGATGCATCGAGAAAAAATAAACGCTCGGATCCGAGTAAAAAAT
>DATJGV010000049.1:0-7228 GCA_035494575.1 Pyrinomonadaceae bacterium
ACCCAGATCGGCCGCGGCAGGTACAGCGTTATTCGTGATGGAGCGGTTGTTTCGTTTCAGTCGTTCATCGACGTTATCGTTTTTCCCGATAAGGAACGCACAGAATTTAAGGGCAGCGGCGTCAAGACGGTACAGGTCAACTCCGGCGGTAACGGCTGGACGTTTGACGGCAACAACCAGACCATAAAGGACCAGGGCCAGGCGCAAATTGTCGATTTTAAACAAGGAATTCGAACGAGCCTAGACAATCTGCTTCGAGGCGGATGGCGAAACCAAGCGACGCTTTCGTACGTCGGCCAGCGGCCGTCAACCCTCGGCAAGCGAAACGACGTTGTAAAGCTTACGTACAATGACGGCTTTTCCGTTGAATTTGAATTTGCCGACGACGGCACGCCGGCAAAGGCCATTTACAAACGCCAAAACGCTGACAACGAAGCTATCACCGAAGAAGACCACTACGCGCAGTTTGTCGACATCGGCGGCATAAAAGTGCCCTACATAATCGACCGGGTCTCGAACGGCAAGCCAGGTTCGCGGATCAATTACGACTCGGTTGAGTTTAACTCGTCGGTGCGTGACTCGGTATTCGCAAAACCCGCAAACGCTAAAGATCTCAAAAAAGATTTGAAACTCTGACAAAAAAGGACGAGAATTTTGCGATTCCCGTCCTTTACTCTTTCTTGTTCAACTTTTTCTAGATAAACGCAAAATCGTATTGTTCCTGGTGGATGCTCGGGTCCGCGGTAATGTCAACATTTCCCAGATACGCCTCCATTTCTTCCCACACGGTACGCTCGCTGTTTCGCAAAGCCTTTGCAACGTCCGGGTGGACGCGCAGCGTTGTTTGCCGTACATCCTCGGTCGATTTCGATAATCGACGTGCTTCCGCGAGTATCTCGTAGCAAACGGTCTGCGGGGATTTAACCCAGCCTGCGCCTTCGCAGTATTCGCACGGGGAGCACAGCGTCCGTTCAAGCGATTGCTTTACGCGTTTGCGGGTCATGATGATCAACCCGAAATCGTTGAACGAAAGCACTTTTGTCGGCGATTTGTCGGTCGAAAGCGCCTCCTGCAAAGCCTGCGAAACCTTGTGTCGGTTACGCCGGTCCTCCATATCGATCAGGTCCAGCACGATGATGCCGCCGAGATCTCGGAGTCGTATCTGCCGTGCTATTTCGTCGACAGCTTCGAGATTTGTCCGCGTTATCGTGTCTTCCAATCGCGCATTTCCCTTGCCGACAAATTTGCCGGTGTTAACGTCGATAGCAACCAACGCTTCGGTTTGGTTGATGACGAGATAGCCGCCGGATTTCAGCCATACGCGGGGCTTGAGCGCTTTGTCGACTTCTTCCTGCACGTTGTATGCGTCGAGGATGGGCTCGTCGCGTGTATAAAGTTTGACGCGTTTTACCATTCGCGGCTGCATGCGGTTGATGAATTCAACGGTGCGAAGATATTCATCCTCACTGTCAACGCGAATCGCTGTGAAATCGTCCGAAAGCTGATCACGCAGCAGCCGTTGAACCAGATCCAGGTCCTGGTGAACCATAGCCGGCGATTTCGCCTTTTCAGAGCTTTTCTTAATGTCCAACCATGTCCGGACAAGATATTTCGCATCGTTCCGCAAGTCTTCTTCCGAAATTCCGACCCCGGCGGTTCTGACTATAAAACCACCCGAAGGTATTTCATTGTCCTGTCGGATCCGCTGTATTAATGTCCGCAGGCGACCTCGTTCGTTGGACGATTCGATCTTGCGGGAAACACCGAGGTGCTCGATCGTCGGCATATACACGAGATAACGTCCAGGCAGCGCGATGTGCGACGTAATACGAGCGCCCTTACGTGCAATAGGCTCTTTGGCGATCTGGACGAGTATCTCCTGCCCTTCGCGAAGCAAGTCCGAAATAGTCGGTTGCGCGGGCCGATCGCGTCTATCGCCGCGGTCGCCGCGATGCCCGTTTCCGCCCTGATGACCCTTACCTCGACCACCATTACGGCCGCTCTCTCTTGGGGCATCTACTGCCTCTGGTGCCGCGGGCTCAAATTCAGCTTCGATCACCTCGTTTTCTTCGGATCCGCCCTCCGCCGTTTCCGACGATTCGAGGCGTTCGTCGTTCTTCTCCGGTTTTCGTCCACGACCGCCGCGCCTTCTGCCACGTCCGCCGCGTCTGACGGTCATTCCGGCCGTCTCTGCAGATTCCTTCACGCTTGCATCTGCGTTCTCAAGCTGTTCGCCTTCCGATGAGCCCTCGGCAGCTTCTGATTCTGATTTCTTTTTGCGGGGCGACCCCTTTCCTTTGCCGGCGGCTTTTGTTGATTTGGCCTTTGATTTAGCCGGTTCTTTGGCTGTTTTGGGTTTCGCCGCTCCTTTTCCTTTTTTCGCAGATGGTTTGCCTTTTGCAGGTGCGGGTTCTGCCGCTTCTTCCTCGTCCGCGACACGCTCGAACCCGCTTGGAGCTCCAACCGTGCCGATCAGCGAACCGACCTCAGCCGCATCGGTTCCTTCCATCTCAAATTCGATAGCGCGGACCTTGTCAACGATGGCCTCCTGCAAGAACGCGTCCTTGAACAGGTCGCCTGTGTCCTCGTCATCGATCACGCGTTCGAATCCGGAATCATCGATCTCCAGAACGAACGGCTCCTCTGCTTCGACGACTTCTTCGAAGACGGGTTGCTCGACAACTTCAGTTTCGCCCACCACGACGGCTTCTTCGTCGCGTCCTTTCCGTCCGCGTCGACGTCCCTTGCGGCCGCGATCCGGCTCCGGTGCGGCTTCTTCTTTGGCGGTTGTGCTAACCGTTTCGGCAAGCGGTTCGGCTATATCCTGAGCTGCCTCCATCTGTTTTTCGCGTTCGTGACGGGCGCGTTCGACCGTTTCCATGGCCTCCCGCTTGGCTTCCTCGGGCGTGGCCTTCTTCGATTTTTCCATCACTATGCGTTCGATCTCTTCTTCTTCGTCAAAAAAGTCAGAAACGTACAAAAACGCGTCGCGTTCCAGCCCGATCTCGACAAACGCCGATTGCATGCCGGGCAACACACGTTGCACACGCCCCTTGTAAATATTTCCGACAATTCCCGAGTTTTCTTCGCCGCGCTCAATGTAAAATTCCGTGACGCGGCCGTTATCCAATATTGCGATCTTCTTTTCGCGTCCGTTGACGCTGATGATCATTTCCTTCGACATAAAATGTTTTTTTCTTCCAAATTTAAACTTCTACTGTTGCCTGGACGGTTAGATCGGCAAGGTGAGCAGGTAGACGCGGATTTTTGGCGGACTAATGCGCTAGCTCGATCTTAGAGCAGATATTGCGTTTACTTGTACTTTATTATTTCGGTTCAGGAAATAAATCCCGAAGCGAAAGGTTTGGAGTTTATTCACGCAGGAATCTCTGTATTATTGCAAAGCGTTTTATCGCTTTGTTTATCCAGGGAGCACATATCGTATCCGATCGTGCTCAACCCTCAAAATCTCTATTTCAAAATAGCTGTTCCAGCCGTATGATCCTATGTCGTTTGCCCGCTTTCCTTTAGGCCCTAACGTGGTCCTTTGGCAAACTTTGGTAAGTATAAACGAAATTTTGCCAATCGTAAATCTTTAATTGTTAATTGGGCGCTGCACTCGTTAAAATTGATGTGATAACCGATCACAATTAGTTGACCCGACAATGGAAGTTTATTTTCAAATAATCCGCGACGCCGACGCTCTCAAAAAAGCGTGCGACGAGTTAAAACGTGAAGAATTTCTCGGCTTTGACACCGAAACGACCGAGCTCGACCCGTACAAGGGCGAGCTTCGCCTTGTTCAGTTAAGCAATGGCAAAAACACCTATGTGATCGATGTCCGGCCATTCTCGGAAAACGGTGATTCGCGTTCGAATGCTAATCTAGCGCCGCTGCGCGACTTGTTATCCTCAGAACGCCCGGTCAAAGCCGCGCACAACGCAAAGTTCGATTCGAAATGGGTTCGCCATCACCTCGGCTGCGAGATCGGAGGCATTTATGACACCTATCTTGCCAGCCAGCTTATCGCGGCGGGCGAATCGGACCGTCGTCACGGCCTGGCCGACGTTTCACAGTTTTTTCTCGGAACCGAGCTCGATAAAACCGAGCAGGTAAGCGACTGGTCGGCCGCCGAGCTTTCGCCGTCGCAGACCGAATATGCCGCTCGCGATGCCGCAATTATGGTCAGCCTTCGCGAAAAGCTGCACGAGCGGATCACCAACGACAATTTGAACGAGGTTGCCCAGATCGAATTCGACTGCGTGATGCCGATCGCTGAAATGGAGCTGAACGGCTTTTATCTTGACGAATCGCGTTGGCGTGAGCAGCTGGGTAAAGTCCGCGTAGCTCAGGAAAAGGTCGCCGATGAGCTTCAGGATATGCTCTCCGCCGGGGTCGCCCAGGCGACGCTGTTTGGCCGCGCCGAGATAAATCTCGACTCGCAATCGCAGGTCACCGACGCTCTTGTAAACCTTGGCGTTCCCGTTCCCGACACCACGCGTGCATGGCAGCTGCAGCCGCTCGCGGAAAAATACCCGGTCGTCGGCAAACTGCTCGAATATCGCGCCGTCCAAAAATCGATGACGAGCTTTGGCGAGAACATTCTCGAATTCATCGAGCCGAAAACAGGACGCATACACGCCGATTTTCGTCAGATCGGTGCTCCCACCGGCCGTTTTTCGTGTTCGAACCCTAACCTGCAGCAGATACCGCACGAAGAAGCCTATCGCCGCTGTTTTCGCGCTGCCGATGGCAAAAAGCTCGTAATTGCCGATTACTCGCAGATCGAGCTTCGCATTTTGGCCGATTTTTCGGACGATAAGAATTTCATCAACGCTTTCGTTTCGGGCGAAGATTTTCACACGACGACGGCTTCGCAGGTTTTCGGTGTAAATCCCGAAGACGTCTCGCCCGATCAGCGTTCGTTTGCAAAGCGGCTGAATTTTGGGATCGTTTACGGTGTTGGCGCGTCGCGTTTCGGGCTTATGACCGGCTTGTCGCAATCGGAGGCTGAAAACACGATGCGGAAGTATTTCGGTACATTTGTAGACCTAAGATCCTATCTTTACAAGGCAGGCGAAGATGTTCTAAAAAACCGGACGGCACGAACAGCTTCGGGCCGGACGCTTCGCCTGCGATTTGATGAAACCGACAGGCAACAGGTTTCAAGTGCTCGGCGCTATGGCGTCAACATGCCGATACAGGGAACGTCAGCCGATATACTGAAACTCGCGCTTCGTCTGCTTCACGACAGCATTCGCGGCACGTCGGCAAAACTCGTGAACATCGTTCATGACGAGATAATCGTCGAATGCGACGCCGCCGAAGCCGAGGCAACCGCCGATCGCCTCGAAAAAGCGATGTGCGCGGCCGGCGAAAGGTACGTCAAGAAAGTACCCGTAAAGGTCGACGCCAAGATCGCCGATGAATGGGCAAAATGAAAAGTACCCGCGAATAACGCAAATAATCACGAATAAAAATCCAAAATCTTTCTTAAATATTCGTGTAAATTAGTTTTATTCGCGGGCAAAAATTCTTTTACTTGCCGACCTCGGAAACATGCAGAATTTCCGCGATAACGATCCGCTGCTCCGGCGTAAGGCTGAATTCGAAATTCCCGATCTGCAATTTCACATCACGCGTTTGTGCAATTCGTGACAGATTTGCCCGTGATATTTCAAAATTCAGATACTCCATATTGTCGCGCGGTTTCGAGACGTATCTCGCGTCGCCGAGATCGACGGTTTCGTCGCCAAATAAAAGCTTCAGATCGTGTGCCTCGGCAAATCGCGGTTTTTTTGTCAGAACCCAAAAGGTAAGCATGATCGGATCGGGCGCTGATTTGAGCACGTCGCCGGGATAGAAAAACCCCATCGCAAAATTCATCGCCTGAATTCCGCTTCGCTGCACGTCGCGGTCCGAGAAATTGTCGGTAACCGCCTTTATGCGGCTTGTGTTCCCGTTCTTGTCGAAATCGAGCGACAGGTTTTTCTCCATTCTGAGCGACGCGATCTGCCGTGAGATCTCCGAGTTGGGCTTCGCCTGGCCGAGCGAAACGATCGCGGCCAAGGCAATAATAATTGCGGAAAAGAATATTTTGCTCATATTTTGATAAAGGTTTTCCGAGTTTGGGCAGAACGACAGGAGCCTTATTTGGTCCGGGGGATCGGTTGACTTGATCTGGATCTCGTAGGTGCCTATCTGGAAGGCTAACTTAATTGCTCGCACCAAGGGTGGATGCTGTTTCTTATTTTAGCGGAAACCGGCGACCATCTTCAAGGATTTTTTGTTGGGGGTGAAATTGGCGAAGGCCCGGCTCAGACACCGTTCTTAAGAGGCCAAATACGTCGCAGAAATTACGGAATTATCTCAAAAATCTCCTTTTCGTGTTTTTGTGTTAATTCGCGGCTGCAGTTGATCCTGCGAAAAACTGGCACCACGAACCCGCACGAAATAACACGAAAAAGAAAGATTTAAGTTACAAAGATCCGTTTGAAGATCCGCTTTAGCTCGCGCTGGCTTCGCTTGCTTCCTTCGCAGGCATATACAGGATGCGGGTGCAGCTTTCGCACGTGATTATCTGGTCGCCGCGTTTTACTTCAACCTGCATCTGCGGCCGCAAGGACATAAAGCATGCGCTGCATGAGCCGTTGACGACCTCGGCCACCGCGATGCCGTCGCGTCCGCGCTGTGCGAGCCGGTCGTAAACCGCGGCCAGCCTGTCAGGCAGCGTGACAAACACCTCGTTTCGCTTTTCGAGCTCGACCGCGAGTTCTTTTCGGTCTGCTTCGATCGCCGCATCAAATTCGGCCAGGGCCGCGTCACGCTTTCCGTCAAGCGAATTGATCTCTTCCGCACGGTCGGCAAGCTCCTTATCGACCTCTTCGGCGGCGGTGATCTTTTCAAGCGTCTGCGTTTCGAGCGCACCGATCTGTTTTTGCAGGGCGTCGGTTTCGCGCATCGCGGTTTCGTATTCTTTCTGGTTTTGCGCGTGTTTCAGGTTGCGGTCGGCACGTTCGAGATACGTTTTGTTCTCGGCTATCTGTTTTTCAAGATCGGCGCGTTCGGCGTTAAGCGCGTCGCGCCGGTTCTGAATTTCGCGAATAGAAAAGGCGTGCTGTTCAAACTCATGTTCGAGACCTGCACGCCTTTGTTCCGCTGTTTCCAATGATCGCTTTAATCTGCGGATGTTTGTGTCTGTTTTTTGTAATTCTATTAACTTCTCAAG
>DATJGV010000050.1:0-2332 GCA_035494575.1 Pyrinomonadaceae bacterium
CCAGTCGTTCGCTCTCGTTTTTGCATCGCGCAAAACGGGCAAGCTTCGACGATATTTTAGAAAACCGGTTGTTTTTCCCATAAAGGTTCTCTGCTAAATGAATTACGCAGCGATCTTTTCGGCAATGACATATGTCATTACGTTTGCCTGCATCTGTTGCTCGCGAATGGCTCGTTGATATTCCTTCGGAATCACACGGACAAATTTGGATAAATTTTCGTTCCAGTCGTCTAGCATTTCACCTGCTCTCCGGCTTTGTGTAAGCTCAAAATGTCTCTGCACGATGTCGTGAACGAATGCCCTCTCTTCCTCATCCTCGATCTCTGTCAGATAAACCATCTCACGGTTGCAAAGCCGCGCGAACCTGTCGCTTTCATCAAAAACATAAGCGATCCCGCCCGACATTCCGGCTGCGAAATTTTTCCCGGTTTCACCCAAAATTACGACCCGCCCGCCGGTCATATATTCACAGCCATGATCACCGACTCCTTCAACGACGGCAGTTGCGCCGCTGTTGCGAACCGCGAATCGCTCGCCCGCAATACCCGAAATAAAAGCCGCGCCGCCGGTCGCTCCGTAAAGAACCGTGTTCCCGACTATAACGTTTTCGTGTGCTTTGAATGTCGCTGTTTGAGGCGGAAAAACGATTAGGTTGCCGCCCGATAACCCCTTGCCAAAATAATCGTTCGCATCGCCCTCCAGCATCAGCGTCACGCCTGCGGGCACAAAGGCACCGAAGCTCTGCCCGGCCGATCCCTTAAATCGAAGTTGAATGGTGTTCTCCGGCAACCCCGCCGCTCCGAAGCGCCGCGAAATCTCGCCGCCCAAAAGCGTACCAACAGCGCGGTCGGTGTTTTGAATATCGAGTTCGGCATAAACACTTTCACATCGCTCAAGCGCCGGTTTGCATATCTTGAGCAGCTTTGTTTTGTCTAAAGTTTTTTCCAGCTCGTGATTTTGTGCGTTCTGCTGAAAACGCCCGTATGACGCCGGTACGTCCGGGCCAAATAAGATCGCTGACAGGTCTAACGTCTTTGCCTTTGGGTGATCTTGTGGGATACGTGCTTCCAAAACCTCGGAGCCGCGTCCAACCATTTCATCCACGGTGCGAAAGCCAAGACGGGCCATCAGCTCACGTACTTCCCCGGCGACGAAGCGCATAAAATTCACAACAAAATTTGGATCGCCGGAAAATTTAAGACGCAGTTTCGGATCTTGCGTAGCAATGCCGACCGGACACGTATTCAAATGGCAAACGCGCATCATTATGCAGCCGAGCGAAACCAGCGGAGCCGACGAAAAACCAAATTCTTCAGCTCCCAACAGCGCGGCAATAACGACGTCGCGTCCGGTTTTTAACTGCCCGTCGGTTTCGAGCCGGACGCGGCTTCGCAGGTTATTGAGCAGCAGCGTCTGATGCGTTTCCGCCAGCCCGATCTCCCACGGTATCCCGGCGTGTTTGATACTCGTGAGCGGCGACGCACCGGTCCCGCCGTCATGGCCGCTTATCAATATCACATCGGCTTTTGCCTTTGCCACACCCGCGGCGACCGTTCCGACGCCGGCTTCCGCGACCAGTTTTACGCTGATGCGCGCGTTTTCGTTTGCATTTTTAAGATCGAAAATTAATTGCTTCAGGTCCTCGATCGAATAAATGTCATGATGCGGAGGCGGCGATATCAACCCGACACCCGGCGTCGAATGACGCGTTTTTGCGATCCACGGGTACACTTTAGCGCCGGGCAGCTGACCGCCTTCACCGGGTTTCGCTCCCTGAGCCATTTTTATCTGTATCTCGTCGGCGTTGACCAGATAGTGGCTCGTTACGCCAAAACGTCCCGACGCAACTTGCTTGATCGCGCTCTTGCGTGAATCGCCGTTCGCATCCACGCTAAAACGTGTTGCATCTTCGCCGCCTTCGCCTGTGTTGCTCTTGCCGCCGATACGATTCATTGCGACGGCCAGAGCTTCGTGCGATTCGCTGCTGATCGAACCGTACGACATCGCACCGGTCTTAAAGCGTTTTAATATGTTTTCTACCGGCTCCACGTCGTCTATCGGAATGCCTGGCCGGTCTCTCTTGAATCGCAACAGCGACCGCAGCGTGGAAAAGTTTTTTTCCTGTTCGTTTATCAGGTTGCTGTAATTCTTGAACGTTGCGTAGTCGCCCGTGCGGCACGCGCTCTGCAGCGCATGGATGGTTTTCGGATTAAAAAGATGAAACTCACCCATTTGACGCCATTGATAGACTCCGCCAGATTCGAGCGAATCCGAACGCGATGCAAAGCCGTGTTGATGACGCATCAGCGCCTCGTCGGCTATTTCGTTCAAG
>DATJGV010000051.1:0-8081 GCA_035494575.1 Pyrinomonadaceae bacterium
GCGGCGTTCCCGCTCCCGAAACATCGAAAGTAAAGCAAGTTTTACGTTTTAGGAGCGGTTACGCCTGGATCATTGGAAGATCCATTCGTAGCCGTTCCTTTTATTTTCGATGTTTGACAACTGAATAGCCGTATTTTGTCAGGGGCCGGTGGACTGGGGTCAGTGGTCAGAGATTTTTCTGATTCCTGGCTGTCCACCCACCGCCGGCCCCTGACCACTTTTTTAACGGAGACGTAGCTCAACGGAATCAGAGCATTTCGCTACGAGCGAAAAGGTTGAAGGTTCAACTCGTTCCCCTGCGACCAATTTTCTGATCTATTGGTACTCACCCTCTAACAGAGAAACGGGCACGATGTACCCGTCTCGTCTTCTTCTTAGGGTTAAACCGTATCATCGACCCGGTGACGGCGAAGTTTTCGGCTCGTCCTTCGGACTTTCGGCCGGGCTTGGCTGTGGTTCCGATTTCGGGCTTTCGGACGGTGCGGGAGCGTTCGGGCTTTCGGCCGGCGGCGTTTCCTTTTTGTCCTTTTTCTTCTTTTCTTTAGGGGTCGCCGAAGGCGTCGGTGTTGCCATTGGGTCGAGGCCCGTTTGTTTCGTGGTTGCGCCGGCTAGTATGCCTGACAGGATGAACGTGCCGGCCGCAGCCGTAACAATAACTTTTTTAATCATTAAACCTCCGTGATCTTTTTTAAGATTGCTTGTTTTTTGCTTATCTTTTCCGTGTAACGAATTCACACGAAACCTTTTTTGGGATTACAGCCAATACGCAATCCGAATGCCATCGACCGAGAAGCCTTTATTTTCAATAATTTCAAAGAACTTGAATTTCGCAGCGTATTTTTACGCTACACCCTATCGTACTGATGCTGAACGCAAAATATGCATCATGGCGATCTTTAACAACCAGTAGACAATCAAAACAGGAGGAAATATGCCGCATAACAAACTAAACATAAGCGGGGCACGGGCTGACGTCCTCTCGTGGGTCACGCACGAAATGTCGTCCGACGAACATGATATGCTCCGCAACGTCTCACGCCTGCCGTGTCTGTTCAAACACGTTGCACTGATGCCGGACGCACACCTCGGAAAAGGTTCGATGGTCGGTTCGGTCATCGCAACCAAGGACGCGGTGATCCCTGCAACGGTCGGCGTCGATATCGGCTGTGGAATGATGGCCGTCAAGACACCGTTCAAAAGCGGAATTCTTGATCGAAAACTCGCCGAGTTTCGCCACGAGATCGAACGTGCGATACCCGTCGGATTCAACGATTACAAAGAACCGGTTGACGAATCGAACGAGTGGGCGGGCTGGGCCGAATTCGGCGAGCTTCACCCGGGAGTTCAGGACCGAAAGCGAAAAGCGATGAAGCAGCTCGGAACGCTCGGCGGCGGAAATCACTTTATCGAGGTTTGCCTCGACATCGATGACAACGTCTGGCTGATGCTGCATTCGGGTTCGCGAAACATCGGCAACGAGGTCGCAACGCGGCATATCGCCACGGCGAAATCGCTTCGCGATCTAAACACGCTTCCGGCGGCCGATCTTGCTTACTTCATCCAGGGAACGCCTGAATTTAAGGCGTACTGGCACGATCTTGACTGGGCTCAGAGTTACGCAATGCGCAACCGCGAGATCATGATGAGCCGGCTGTTGAAGTCATTCGACCAAATGTTCGGCTGGAGCGCGGACACTCCTGTCCGCATGAATCCGAAGGACGAAGAAAAACGCGGGCGGAGCGGAGACTCGGTCGACCGGGACAGTTTCGGCGGAGGAACCGCCGATGCGGACAAGAGTGTCCGCGCTCCGTTCGCGGTCAACTGTCATCACAACTACGTCGCGGTCGAAGAGCATTTCGGCGATAAGGTTTTCGTTACCCGAAAGGGCGCGATCAACGCCGAAGCGGGTCGTTACGGCATCATCCCGGGCTCGATGGGCGCGAAATCGTTCATCATCAAGGGCCTGGGAAACGCCGAGAGCTTCAATTCGTGCTCCCACGGTGCGGGGCGAAAGATGTCCCGAACCAAGGCGAAGGCGAAGTTCACCCGCGAAGACCTGGAAGCCCAGACCCGCGGCGTCGAATGCCGAAAGGACAAAGGCGTCGTTGACGAGATCCCCGGTGCATATAAAGACATCGAGGAAGTCATGCGAGCCCAGAGCGACCTCGTCAAGGTCGTCGCCGAGCTAAAGCAGGTAATCTGTGTTAAGGGATAAAAATGTCCATCAAACCAGGAGCTTGGGAGATATTATTTTTTGCAAGCTTTTGTCGAAGATGTTTAACGTTGATCATCAACAAACTGAAGTTTGTTGGACTTTTGTCCCAACCGTCCCATCGCTGTCCCAGCGTGTCCCAACACTTTGTGGTACATGTAACCTATTCTGTCTATTATGGTTACAGCGTTTCACGACGAGATTTTCCGCGATTTTCGAAAAAACTTTTTTCGAGGATTTTTCCACAGGCAGTTGTAGAAATTTTCAAAGATTATAGCTCCGGCACGTATGCGCCAGATTAAACATTGTTGCATTGATTGCACACGATAGCAAGATTTATTTTCCTGAAGGGATGGTGCGGCGGGATCGGGCCAGAGCCAGCCCGCCGAGAGCAATGGCGATCAGACCTAACACAACGGCCACGACGGCTCCGGCTAGCCCACCGCCCGTGCCGATGCCTGTGGTGGTTGCAGCTTTTATCCCACCGACAATAGCACCAATCAAGCCAGCCGCAAGAGCAATGATCGCCCCGAATGGCCCAGAGGCGATGCCAAAACGACCGGACGGACGAAAAAGAGTTAAAACACCGAGGACCACCCCGATCAGGCCCAGCAAAGCAGCCGAGCTAGCCACTAGGCGTCCGGAGGTCATACCGTAGGAAGTGGGACCGGCCGGCTGAGCCAAAACCTGACCGGCAACTGCGACTAGAGTCAATACCGTACAGAGAAAAAGCATGAAATAAGATCTATTATTTTTGAACATAATTACCCCCAAGGGATATTATCTCGTCACCGGAGATCTGTTGTATTGGATAAAATTGACCTATTTTCGAAAACAACGGAAGGTGGTAACGCTTGATGTGGGCATGCTGGTCAAGGAAGTGGTTATATTGACGAAGGTAGGACGCCGGGCTGAGAGCGGAAAACTCGAGAAAGTCACGGATCAAATGCGATTGGTCGAAGTACCCGCATTCCATTGCGATACCTGCCCAATCAACCGCTTTCTCCTGCTGGTGGACGATCGCTCGTGCCCGTTGAAATCGCTGCACACGGCTAAATAGCTTGGGTGTTACGCCCACTTCCGCCTTAAAAACCTGAATAAAGCGGCGTTCGCTCAATCCCACATTCTTAGCAACATCTCGAACTGTCGTGGCAATTTGCCGGCCGAAGAGTTCAAGGGCTGTTGAAACTGCATAATGATGTTCCATCGGGCAAAATAAATGGCTGATCAAAGCGTTCTCCAGCAGTTGGAATCGTTCTGCCGCGGTCGAGGCTTCACAAAGCTGCTCGCGTAAGAGTCTCGCAGAAGAGCCCCACAGAGTTTCAAGATCGACGTGCATGTCGGCGAATTCGTTGGCCGGAACACCAAGAAAAGGAAATGCTCCACCGGGTTTGAAGTGGATGCCCATGATGAACGCCTCTTCTTCGGTATCGCTTACAAAACCTTTCCAGTAAGCTCCCGAGACCACAGCGCCGGAAAAGCGGGAGCACAGGTTTGGCTGCTCCGCATCGTAAATTCGCAGCTCGTTCTCTCGAAGATTGATCACTAGCTCCATAGTCCCGGTAGGCAGGATCCGTTCATGTATGTGTTCCGACTGATAACCTTCGTAAAGCCAAAGATTATCGACAAAGTCGGCGAGCAGTTTGGCAGGTTTAAAGCTGGCAAAGCGCATATTATGTCTAAAATAGAATGGAACGTTTCCACATCGGCAAGATTATCGCCGCAGTCTGCGCGTCGGAGTGATTGATCCACTGAAATCCATTCTGATAGCCCAGCAAAGCGCAGTCGTAGGTTGCACTTACGCGGGCTTGCGGGATGGCGGTGTTAGCTAACGAAAAAAGCTTTCCGGCGAAATCGACCGCATTGTTAACGGTGGTTTTCGCAATATCGAAACGCCCCTGGTCGAACCGTAGGATCGAAGGGTCAGCGGCAACGCTGGGGTTGCGGGCCAGATAGTCTATCACCTCTTTGCCTTTTCCGATCAGCTTCGGCGTTCTGACAACCTCGCTGATCACGTTTGGAACATCGATGACGGGTGTCTGCTGCTTTTCGTAGAAAACTCGTAACGTGTAGCTGCGGGTTGTGCTGCCGCTGGTCGCGAAGAATACAAGATTGAACAGCAATCGGTTATTCGCAACATCAGTTTCGGGCCAGTCCTTGAATTTTTCTTTTGCAAGGTACGTCAGCAATTTGCTTCGGAGCTCATTTCTTAAGCCGTTCCAAAATTGCGGTCCCGCGGCGAAGGCATGCCGGGCGACATAATCGTCAGTAATTTTGAATACATCAAACTCAAGTTTTCCGGTTGTTTTATCCAGAAAGCCGACCGTGTGCGTCGCGACAAAGAAAGCGTTGCTGTTTACCTTGCGGATCTTTACAAAATTGTCGTCGGCTTTACCTGTCTGTTCGTTATATAGCCGCTTGTCGGCGCATCCGACAAGGCCCTGGGAAACGGGTACCGCGACGACGAGCGTGCCGGATAGAGTTTGAGTACCTAGACTTTGAGCCGGAGACAGGATGGACAGAATAGACAAGATAAAAACAGAGCTTGTCCAAAGCATAGCTAATTTCCTTGACATAAAACTACCCTCAAGCTCGCTAAATTCCGTTTTAAAACCTTAGCATCGTTCGTCCAATTGACCAAAGATCACAGTAGTCGTTTAGGTCAGGGTTTATTCGTGTTGTTTCGTGCGATTTAGTGGTTTCAGTTTTTAAATTTTGAAGCAGGAACCACGAGACAACACGAATCAACACGAATAAAAATCAGAGAGAAAAATTAATAAATTCCAAACTAAACCACTACTAAGACCACTGGTTATCGAGTTTTGAAATTCTGCAACGGATGATCGTCATTCAACTGGAGAAGGTCCCAAAGGTTTCCATAGAGGTCTTCGAAAACGGCGACCGTTCCGTAGGGCTGCTCTTTGGGCTCTCGAGCAAATTTGATCCCTTTGACGGTCATATCGTTGTAATCTCGCCAAAAATCGTCCGAGTTAAGGAACAGGAACACCCGGCCGCCGGATTGATTGCCGATAAAAGGTTCCTGCTCAGGTTTCGAAGCCCTTGCCAACAACAATGTTGTACCTGTCGAACCGGGTGGAGCGATCACGACCCAACGCTTGTCCTGCTCGGGCTGATAGGTGTCTTCAACGAGTGTGAAGCTGAGCTTTTTTGTGTAAAACTCGATCGCCTCGTCATAATCTCTCACGACCAAGGCGATGTGTACTATCGATTGTTTCATTATAGTAGTGTTTTAGCCGTCGTCATTCGACCAAACCTGTCTCGATTGCCCGGTCCTGATTTTGGAAAATCGCCATTGCCGTTTTCATTAACCTAAATCCGAGTTTTAGATAAAAGCCTTCTTTTCCAGGATTGGCATAAAGGATGATCTTCTTATGATCCGCGGACATTTCTTTTAGTTTGTTGATAATGTCACGGCCCAGGCCAATTCCCTGACGATCGGGATGAACAGCAACATCGCAGATATAAGAACAATCACGGCCGTCGGCCAATGCACGTCCCACGCCGATCAATTTGTGATCGTCATAAACAAAGCACTTGAACATGCTGTTCGAAAAAACAATTTCAAGATCTTCAGGCTTCTTATCGCCCAAAGGAGCGATCTTGTAGAGATTAGATAGTTCGTGCCAATCAACAGTTTTATGGTCATAGACCCACTTCATTCGTGCAATATGCCTCCCGGAAAATGTTCAAGGCCTATTGTTCCAAATCCTGACCAAAACACAAACGATAGCCGTTGCAGTCTTCGACATCAAAGTCGCGGCAGCCATAAACCTGATCGCAGATGTCGCGGGCGATCGTGACGCCGTTAGATTTGAGCTCTTCAAAAAGCTCGTCGGCGTTATCGACCCAGATGTATGCGTCCCAACAGCCGCCGTTATCGGGAACGGCGACGCTGTTCGGGCTCATCACGCCGATCTGTTCCAGTTGGCTCAGCATAATGATTATGCCGCTGCGGCGAACCATGCAAAAACAGGGCGGCTCGCCCCAGAAACGTTCGTATTCGAATCCAAGTTTGTCGCGGTAATAGTTTGCGGTGTCAACAACGTTGTCAACGATAAAGTACGGAGCTATGCCCCATCGCGGTTTGTCGTCTGCCATCAATTTTGCCTCCGTAGATCTGAGCCAATATACAGCATTTTCGCTTCGTTTTTATACTTTTGGGCATCTAACGTTGGGCAGGCTGATATTTAAATTTTGGGAATTTCCTTGCCGCCCATCGGATTAATTCTCGATTTTCGTCAATATCTTGCTTAACAAATTTGTTACGCAACTATATCTAGTGCTTGCGTAGAACAGCCGTTTTAAATTAAATTACAAGGGAAGAGACGCGACCGTTAGGAAGCGTGCAACAACCGATATGAAGCACGCTCGTTAACACTCGCGTTTCCGCCCAAGGAAAGAAGGAGGATCAGGAATTTTGCTCACAGGTCGCGTTTTACTTTTGAACTTTTCATACGAGCCGCTGGGAACGGTCGGCGTGGCTCGTGCTGTCTGTTTGTGGTTTCGCGGCGCGGTTTTTGTCGAGGAAAACGACGGCGATAATGTTCTGCATTCTCCTTCGACAACTTTTCCGGTGCCGTCCGTTATCCGGCTGCGTCACTATGTGCATGTGCGACGCAACAACCGGGAGACAACGATGAAGCGTGCGCGGATTTACATCCGCGACCGTTACCGCTGCCAGTATTGTGCCGAGCACAAGCATGCGAAGGATCTGACGCTCGATCACATCCTGCCGCGAGCGCAGGGCGGAGAGAGCACCCCGCAAAATCTCGTCACAGCCTGCATCAAATGCAACCAGCGTAAGGGCAACCGTACGCCGGAACAGGCGCGCATGCCGCTGCTGACTTCGCAAAAGCTGCTGCGTCTCGGGCTCGATCACGTGCTGTTGTGTCATTACGCCGAAACGCGTCCGGCCTGGAAGAAATACCTTTTCATGGACGATGTCGAGGATGAGGTGGTAAGTGTAGCAGCGTAGTTAATTTTCAATTTGGTACTTTGGATGCGCGATTGCGGCCGACATTAGCCTGCGGTCGCTTTTCTTTTTCTTAAAGATCAAACCACGGAAAACACGAAGCAAAGATCCGTGTTATTCCGTGGTCAAATCTTACGGCTATTCATTTGCCGCCTTTTGCGGCTTTGGCCTTTTTCGGCTTATCGCTTTTTACTTTCTTGCCGGCGCCGGACGTTCCGGGAACTTCGTCGGCGAAATAGAGTTTTTGAATGTTATCGACATTTTCGGGCTCGACGGCAAAGAGCAGATCTGCAATGTCATCGGCGTGCTCTTCTTCGACGGCAAGAATGGTTTCCATCATTCGCCGCGAGGTCGGGTCTCTTTCGCCGAAGAACTTAATTATTTCGCGATAGGTCTGAATGGCGATGCGTTCGGCGATCAGGTCCTCGCGAAGCATGTCTTCGAGCGACGTGCCTTCGACGTATTCGGAATGGCTCTTTTGAGCAACGACGGCAGGGTTCATTTCGGGTTTGCCGCCGAGTTGTTTGATCCGCTCGGCGATCATATCGGCATGCTGCTGCTCTTCGTTCGAGTGTTCGAGAAATTCGGCTGCCGCGCCCTCTTTATGAATGCCGGAGGCCATATAGTAATGAAAACGGTAACGCAGAACGCAAACGATCTCGGTCGCGAGCGCCTCGTTAAGGATCTTGATAGCCTGGTCCTTGTTCAAGGCGTAATCCTGCGTAACGGCTCCGTCCTGGATCTCGCGGCGGGCGCGTTCGCGAATGGTTTTGATATCGGTCAAGAAACTCATGATAAAGGCCTCCCGTTTTAGATTTAAATTAATGATTGAATCAATTCTATGTAATTGATTAGGAAACAGCAATGATCAAACGT
>DATJGV010000052.1:0-23696 GCA_035494575.1 Pyrinomonadaceae bacterium
ATTCATATCTATTATTTCCGCGAGCATTGGAGCAGCCTGATCAGGGTTGTTCCTTTTTTCGTTTTAAAGAGAGTTCTCCATAGTTCCGGCCAATCCAGGCAAACGCGCCTCTCATCCTGTCTTAAACAATTGCGCGATATAAAAAAATATTGGTATCCTTATGACAATTACAGCACCTTATTTTTATGAGCGAAAAAGTTGCTTTGATCACCGGCGCGAGCAGCGGCATCGGACGTTCGACGGCGAAGCTTTTTGTCAATGACGGCTGGTCTGTCGTTGGCGTCGGCAGAAACCAACACGAATTGACTGACCTTCGCACTGAGGTCAGAGACGCGGCCGGAAAACTTCGCTCCCATTTAGCCGACCTTACCGAAACGTCACAGATCGACCGGCTCGTTTCGGACACGCTCGAACACCTCGGCCGGATCGATGTCCTCGTGAACGCTGCCGGTATAATAAAGAACGGAAATATCGCGGACACCTCTCTGCTCGACTGGGACCGGATGATGGAAATAAATCTTCGTTCGGTCTTTTATTTGATGCATAAGTGTGTTCCGAGCCTTGAACGTACCAAAGGGAACATAGTCAATGTTTCCAGTGTCGCCGGCACGCGGGCTTTTCCGAACGTGCTTGCATATTGTGTGTCGAAAGCCGCTGTAGATCAGCTTACGCGGTGTGCGGCGCTAGAGCTTGCGCCAAAGGGAGTTCGCGTAAACGCTGTAAATCCGGGTGTAGTGGTTACAAACCTGCACAAACGCGGCGGGATGGAGTCCGCGGCTTACGAGAAATTTATTGAGCATTCCAAATCGACGCATCCGATCGGTCGAACCGGGACGCCGGACGAGGTTGCCGATCTTGTTTTCTATCTTGCTTCGGATAAAGCGTCATGGATCACTGGCGCGACGTATGAAATTGACGGCGGGCGCGGTCAAACTTGTGCAAGATAAGAAAAACGAACCGTCTATGATTTAACGATTGTGAAGGTTCAACTACTTCCCAGTTCTGTCGACAAAAATGGTGCAGCTTCGGCGCGTCAGCATCTGACGTGTTTTGTTATTGACGACTGTGTGACCATCGATGCCGGAAGCCTTGCGATGGCGTGCTCTGACGAGCAATTCGAAAACATCCGCGATATTGTCCTCACGCACGCGCATCTGGACCACATTGCCGGCCTGCCGCTTTTTATCGACGATCTTTTTGCAAAGCTTTCGGAACCCGTGCGGGTTCATGCGACACGCGAGATGATAGAGATCCTCGAACGGGACATTTTCAATTGGTCTGTTTATCCGCGATTTTCGGAGCTTTCCAACGCGAACGGGCCGGTGATGCAGTACGTTCCTTACGAGATAGGTCGCGAATTCACGGTGCGGAATCTAAGAATAAAGGCCGTGGCGGTAAATCACCTCGTTCCGGCAGCCGGATTTATTGTGTCAAACGGCAATTCGAAGTTTGCGATAACCGGAGATACCGCGGCGATGGACGATTTTTGGGAAGTTGTGAATCGCGAAAACGACGTTTCGGCGTTGCTGGTTGAATGCGCGTTTCCGAACTACCTATGCGAACTGGCCGATATTTCGCATCACCTCACTCCGGCAAAGCTCTCGGCCGAGCTCGCAAAATTCGACAGACGCGACTGTCCGATCTTTGTGATAAATTTAAAGCCTGCTTATCGCGAAGATGTAATTGCCGAGATCGGCAAAATGGTGAATGACGATTTGGAAATTTTGAATGTTGGGAAAGTTTACGAGTGGTGATCGTTGTTAAAAGCCTTTGCCCGCAAAAAGTTGATCGGTTCGAACGCTCCTTCGCGATGTTCGCCGACAAAATCATGTAGCCTCACACGGCCGTTAGGTAAAACCTCTTTTATTCGAAACGTACGCTCCTCGCGGCTGCGTCCGGGCATTATCTCTGCCTTAAAGGTTACGTTCATTTCAGGCCGTGCCCATATTTTTGCCGGAGTCGGCGTTTCCGTTTTCTTTTTTCGAAGTATTGCCATTCTATTCGTCGGTGTTGAGCTTCTTTTTGTGTTTCACCTTTCTGCGTGACGGATGTATCTTTTCCTCGGGTTTTTCCTCGCCGAATTTCTGACTCGGCGGAGCTGTTGGCTTACGGATCGAGTCGAAGACCGGTCTTTCTTCCTTTTTAGGCTTCCTTCCGCGCATGGCGTGAATTATAACAGAAAATATGAATCACGAGGCTATTCCAAAATAAGCTGCCGGCGGGAATATATATTGACATTTTTTGGTAATATATTCAGTATTAAAGACATCTCGCGTCTCCGGTTCCGGAGAAATGGAAACGATCTTGGCTCATCGGCAAAGTACAACTCAGCCTGTCCAACAGTACCGGCATCAGGTCAAAACGAACCGTCGGCCGTTCTGGCTGCCTGCGTCCGGTTTTTACGTGCTGGCCGTTGCTGTTGCGATCTTTGTATTTTTTGTGATCCTCGCAGTTTTTCGCGATGGCGTTGAAGAAATGCCCTGGGCGGCCGCAGGAATTGCTTCGAGTATCGTTCTTGCCGGTGCAGTCCTTCTTCGCGAAGTCGTATTTCGCGGGGCTCGGAACAGATTATTGGACACGCAGCGACAGCTTGACCGAAGCCTGAAAGCGACGGCCGGGGTTCGAAACGGTACGATCCAGGACCCGAACAAGCTGACGCTTGAAAAAAACGCCGCTATTTTAAGAGAGATAAAGCAGAAATCCGACGCGGCGAAAGTGCTCGGGAAAATGCCGGCTGGGCACAAAGAGGTGTATGAAATGTGCGACCGATATATTGAGGTTGCGCGAAATGAGCTAAAAACGATAGGGCCGGGCTCGCCCCGACTCGGGCCGTTGCTTCGCGGCAGGGAAATGGCTGAGGGCTTTCACAAGTTTCATCTGCTCCGATGGGCCGAGATCGAAACCCGGGCCTTAATGCAGGAGGCGCGGCACGCTCAAAAATTCAACGACAAGCTTGCAACAGCTCAAAAGGCAGTAGCGATAGTCGATTCGGCCCTTGAGCATTACCCGGATGACAATAGCCTTAGCGAATCGGGGGACGCGTTGCGGGAATTTGTGGCGTCGATCAAATTGTCGAACTGGATCGAACGCGCAGAGCGCGCAGCATTCAAGGGCAACCATAAACAGGCAAAAAAGCTCTATAATGACGCTCTATTCTTTGTAAATAAAGAGGTGCCCGGTGAAGAAAACCGGAAAATGGCCGCTGCGAAGATCAATGAGGAGTTGGCCAAAATAATCGAACTGGAAAATGCGGCCGAATAAGCTTTCTCAGGCTTAGCAAGATATTCACTTTTTCGTATGATTTCTCAAAGATGTCCAAGATGTCACAGCGACCGCATCCGCCGTGGATATCGCGCCACACGGCTTTGGTCGAAACTTGTCTGTCGTTATAATTTGCTTTGCGATAAATGTAATTGGGAATTTCGCGGATTTGCGGTTCCGTGGACGGTGAATTCGGCGAAACGTCCGTCGAAACGGCAACCCGCAAGCAACGGAAGGGCTGTTGAAGGGTCGCAGCGGACGGCGGAACAAGATGTTCGCGTTAAGCCTTGAATCGAGCCATTACCTTAGAATGTGAAAACTACGTTTACCAAAAGCCTCACGCTGATTTTACTTATATACATATTGGCCTTTTGCGGAATCGCGGCGCAGAGCCATGATTCCGACGAACATCCGCTTCGAAACGAAACAACGGCCGAAACGGAGCTTGTTCATTTTGGCGATCTGATCGATGTTGATGTGGTCGGGAGTCTGGATTTTGATTGGCGTGGAACTCTGACGCCGGAAGGTTTTCTCAACGGTGTTGAAAAAAGCCAGGATCCTATTTTTGCGTTGTGTCGAAGCCAGGCGGACATTGCTGCCGATATTGCAAAAGAATACGGCAAGATACTTCGCGATCCGCAGGTCGTCGTAAAGATCATCGACCGCTCAGGCCGGCCTGCCGCAATATTGGACGGAGCCGTTAAAAGCCCGCATAGGTTCCGCATAAAACGCCCTGTTTCTCTGAATGAGATGATAGTAATGTCGGGCGGAATTACCGACACGGCAAGCGGTGAGATACGTGTTTACAGGCCGGGAAATATAAGCTGTATTTCCGGAAACGGGGCAGCCGCACCAGATGCGGGTTCACAGACCCAAGTTATACGAATAAGCGATCTTTTGCGTGGGAAAAAAGATGCGAATCCGCAGATACAGAGCGGCGATATCGTTTCGGTTCTTGAGGCATTTCCGATCTACGTCATTGGCGGCGTCAACACTCCAAAACAGTTGTCTTCACGCGCTCGCACTACTCTCTCCTCGGCCATTTCCAGCGCCGGTGGCTTGTCCCGGGACGCAGTCGAAAGCGATATAACTATTTTTCGACGGGCCGCCGGCGACGTCCGCACCATTCGAGCCGATCTAAAAAAGATCGAGGATAAATCGACGCCGGATGTCGAATTAAAGCCGTACGACATAGTCGATGTAGGTCAGCGCGGCAAAGCGCGTAAAAAATTTCCACCGGTTCTTGAGAACGGCGAAAACAGGTCTCGAACGGCCGAAAACCTGCCGTTGAAAGTGGTCGATTGAAAGTTTTATTTGTTAGATCGGTCAAAATCTGTTATCAATAAAGGTTAGTTTGCGGCAAGCCGCCGCTTTTTTCGTACTATGTTAAATTTTCATAAGAAATTCGGCCGACGGACAGTCGCGCTGTTTTGGTTCCTAATTGTGGCCATTTTGATCGGCGTCCTCATCTATCTTGAACAGATAGCGGCGTTGTATGTCCTCGCAACCCTTGCTCTTGTGGTTCTGCTTCTTATCGTCGCGTTTGCCGATCTCGAATCAATCGGGCGCGAGGATCTCGAGGGTACTACTTCGAACAACTAAGAATTAATGCGTCCGGCAGCTGTTGTAACAAAGCTCCTTTTTCTGATCGTAATTATTGCGATGGTTTCGGGTGAGGCGTTGCCTTACTCTTCGGATATGCCGCGCGCGAACCTTCGCTGGAAACCGAATATGATAACGGTTTCGATATCCGATTCTCTTACGACCACGAATTCGAGCATTAAATACGGCAGCGACGTTTCGGGGGCGATCAGCCGAAGCCTTGCTACTTGGGAAAAAGTCGCAGACGTCTCTTTTAGAAAATTGGAGACAAGAGCCCAGAGTGCCAGTCCGGCAGGAAAGGTTGGCGACGGCATAAGTCTTGTCACGATCGCACAGACGCCGGAAAATGTTCTGTTGTTCGCACGCGGAGCAGACGACGCATCGGCAAAGACCCGAGTTTTTTATGACCGCACCGGCTTTATTACCGAGGCCGACATCGTTCTAAATCCATTTCTTCAATTTTCAACTGACGGCACGGCGGGTACGGTTGATCTCGAAACAACCCTCGTACATGAGATCGGACATCTTTTGGGGCTTGACCATTCGCCCGTTCTTGGATCGACAATGTACGAGAGTTACGGAAAAAATGGAACGTCCGGAGTTACTGTACGCGGATTAAGTGAACAGGACATCACGGCGGTACGGGCGCTGTACGGCGCGAGGGATGACGATTCATGCTGCGGAGAGATCGACGGTACATTAACTATACTATCCGGACGCGGAACGAGTGGCTTATTTGTTTGGGCGGAAGACAAAGACACGGGACGCGTCATGGCCGAAGCTTCCGTAAATCCCGCGGGACAGTTTAGCATCGGGGGCCTGTCCGAAGGCACGTATCGGGTGTATGTACAGAACACCGGCCACAATGAAAAATTGGCCTCGGCGGTTCAGCTTGGCGATGTGGACGTCGAAAAATACGACATTAAGACGATCAACCGACGCGTCCGGTTCGGTACGCCAGGATTTGATCTGCAGTATTTAGGCGTTAACGGAGCTGTCTCGGCGCTAGCGGTGCCGGTTGAACGTGGTCGTGTCTCCCTGCTTTTTCTGGGTGGAAAGGGCATCGATGAGAAAAAGATCGCTATTGCGTCAGATTCACCGTTTATCAGCGTGGTCCCCGGCACGACCGCATCACTGGATTACGGAAACGGCCTAAAGGTTATCAGCGTGGAAATAAAAATAGACGAAGCTGCGGAGTCCGGTGAATACAGCATTTTTGGCGAGTCCGAATCGGGAGTAAGGCGATTTCTTGTCGGCAGCATCGTTGTCGGTCGAAGGCACTTTTAAACTTTGTTTGGTTAAACAACAAAAACATTTCGCGATACGTTTTCGGTTGCAATTTATTTTTTGATGTGCATAATAAAACTGTTCACCTCCCCGGTGAACGTTTGGTCACGAGGGGTGAGGACTTGTGACCTAATAGGGCGACGGTGTGGGAGACGTCGCCCTTACATCTTTTAAATCAAGCGTGAGGTAAATAGTAAGCATCAGATAGATCACACCGCTTGACCTTGGTATTAATAGGCGTACAATTTATTTTGTTTTGTTTGGTTTAAATAGGGAAGGTAAGGTCCTCCACTTGTTATTGGCGGCGCAGCAAAACCGGATTTATTAATGACGGAACCGCAGGCACGATACGCGTGGCGGTCTTTTTTTATTTCTATTTTATGAGCAACAACGGACGAGGCTGGTTCAGGAAATGGATGTACCAGGGTAACGTTGAAGAAATGGAGGGCCCCGAGGAATCTCCGGGCAAACATCATCAGCACCCGTGGTGGAAGGTAATGTGCCTTACCGGCGTGGATTACTTTTCGACACTCGGTTACCAACCTGGTATCGCCTTTATCGCCGCACAGTTCCTCTCGCCGATAGCCACGCTCATTCTGGTATTACTGACGTTGCTTGGAGCGTTGCCGATCTATAGCCGCGTTGCTAAAGAGAGTCCGCACGGTGAAGGGTCGATAGCAATGCTCGAAGCCCTGCTGTCGCGTTGGAAGGGAAAGCTTTTCGTTCTTGTCCTACTGGGGTTTGTCGCGACAGATTTTGTCATTACCATCACCTTATCTGCCGCCGACGCCACGGCGCACGTTCTCGAAAACCCATTCGTGCACGTCACAATGCCGTTTCTCGACCACCCTATATTGGTCACATCGGCGCTGATCGCATTGCTTGGAGCGGTGTTTCTAAAAGGCTTCAAAGAGGCGATCGGCATCGCGGTATTCCTCGTTGCGGCGTATCTTCTTCTTAACGTTATAACCATCGTCGTCGCGCTTTACCAGGTGGGCACTCACCCGGAGCTTCTTGCCAATTGGCAAACTGCGGTGTGGGAGACAAAAGGCTTTGGGGGCTCGACCGGCGTGTTTGTGATCATCGGACTTTCGCTGTTCGTCTTTCCGAAACTTGCGTTGGGATTGTCAGGATTTGAAACAGGCGTTGCGGTCATGCCGCTCGTTAAAAGTCCGAACAGGATCGGCAACACGCGAAAGATGCTGATGACCGCGGCGTTAATAATGAGCGTGATGCTCATTGCCAGCAGTTTTGCAACCAGCGTCCTGATACCAAAAAAGGAATTTTGCCCGCGTGTCGATTGCAGCGCCGTCACCGCTGACAGTGACGCCGGACCGGATTATTGCGCCTGCACACCTGCCGAAACCGAGGCAAAGATCGTGAAGGGGCCGGGAAAGGCGAACGGCCGCGCGTTGGCATACATCACTCACGCATATCTTGGCGAGTTATTCGGAACCGTTTACGATCTGAGCACGATCCTGATCCTCTGGTTTGCCGGCGCGTCGGCGATGGCTGGATTGCTCAATATAGTTCCTCGATACCTGCCGCGATACGGTATGGCGCCCGAATGGGCACGTGCAACGCGGCCCCTTACTCTCGTATTTACTGCGATATGCTTTGCCGTAACGATCATTTTCCAGGCTGACGTTGACGCCCAGGGTGGTGCGTATGCAACCGGTGTGCTGGTACTGATGTCATCCGCTGCGATCGCCGTATCTCTGTCCGCCAGACGGCGCGGGAGCAAATGGGTATTGGCGTTTTGGGGCATTTCTTTGGTGTTTGTTTACACGACGCTTCTGAACATCTATGAGCGGCCTGACGGTATCAAGATCGCATCGTTCTTTATCTTTACCATAATCGCTGCGTCATTCATCTCGCGAGCGATGCGCTCGACCGAGCTGCGAATTGACAGGATCGAACTCGACCCTACAGCGCAGGAATTTATTGACGAGCTGAACGCCGAAGGTGAGATCCGCATCGTCACGAACCGTCGCGAAACCGGCGACATGACCGAATATCGATTCAAGGAACACGAGAAACGCGTCGATAATCACATTCCGTCGAGCGACCCGATCGTATTCTACGAGATCGAGACCGGTGATGCCTCGGAATTCAAAGGAAAACTAAAGATACGCGGGATCGATGTCGAGGGTTACAGAATACTGCGAACGCAGGCTCCCGCCGTGCCGAACGCGATAGCTGCGTTTTTGATGTACCTACGCGACAAAACCGGCAAAATACCGCACGTATATTTTGGATGGAGCGAGGGAAACCCGATCATGTATCTGGCCCGCTATATTCTTTTCGGCGAAGGCGACACCGCACCCGTTACCCGCGAGATATTGCGCCAAGCCGAGCCTGATCCGGAACTGCGGCCAAACGTGCACGTTGGTGGATAAGAATTTTAAGCGGCAGGGTCGCCGTTTCCGTTCAGTACCGAGGGATTCATCTCAAGGAAACACGAGCGACAGTAAACAGGCCGCCCCTGTGACGGAAAGAAGGGGACGGTTGTCGATGCGCCGCATCGTGCGCAGTTTACGGCAACCTCGATCCGCTGCTTAATACCGGAACTCTGCGCGGCGGCAATGGCGGCGAGCCTTTCATTCTTCGCCTGCTTGCATTCCTTACAACGTTTTGGTGGATTTTGAAGTTTTTTGTCTCGAAAAAAAATCTGTTCGCCGACCGTCCAAACGAAGTTGGCATTGCAATCAATACACAAAATAGTCTGGTCTTCAATTTCGGATTCTACGGTTTGTGAGGTTCCGTTAACGGTCCTTACCCCTTCAAGTTCTGCGTCTGACATATCTAATACCTCCCCGCGCGTTAGGCAGCTCGTATCGACGACCCGGCTTGCAATGTTTATAACCCGTGCAGTACGGCTTCGATAAATCAGAAGCCTTATAGTACATTTTATAACCGTAAGCAGTCATAAAAGGCACGCTCGGCTGTCGCCGAGAAGATTATCTAAATGAGGTTAAACAGTACCGAGCGCTCGGGTCAAGCCTGGCTGAGCACAGATTATATCTCAAAATCCATAAATTAGAAAGAAATTATGAAAATTTTAGTAGTTGGTTCAGGCGGGCGGGAACACGCGATCTGTTCGGCGTTTGCCCGGAGCAGTAAGACCGAGAAATTGTTTTGCGCGGACGGAAATGCAGGTATAGCAGAAATCGCCGAGTGCGTGAACATCAAGCCCGATAACATCAATGGTCTTTCGGATTTCGCGAAAGCGAACAAGATCGATCTGACGTTTATCGGCGGCGAGGGTCCACTTGCTCTTGGCATTACTGATGAATTTGAGAACCGCGGGTTGAAAATCGTCGGTGTCAGCGCCGCCGCTGCTCGTCTCGAAGCCAGCAAGGCATTTGCGAAGGAATTTATGCGCCGGCACGATGTTCCGACTGCCAAATTCCACACAGCGAATTCCAAGGCCGAAGCTATCGAAATTCTGAATTCGGGTGAGTTCGGCGACCAGGGCGCCCCGGTGGTTGTCAAAGCTGATGGTCTCGCCGCAGGCAAGGGGGTTATTGTTGCGGCCGACCGAAAAGACGCGTTGGCAGCGGTCAACGACCTCGAAGAGATCGCCGGGGCGGATGCCGCGGGAACCATTGTGCTGGAGGAATGCCTTTTTGGGCGGGAAGTTTCGCTGATCCTTTTTTCAGATGGAGAAAACTTCGCGCTGATGCCGCCGACACGCGACCATAAACGCATTGGCGAGGGCGACACCGGCCCGAACACCGGCGGCATGGGCACGATCACCGATGCAGGTTTGCTTACTGACGCACAAATGCAGGACATTGTTGACCGCATAATAAAGCCAACTTTGCGCGGCTGCCGTGATGAGGAATTTCCACTGCGGGGAATCTTGTTCCTCGGTTTGATGATGACCAAAAAGGGACCAAGGCTTCTCGAATATAATGTCCGTTTCGGCGACCCGGAAACGCAATCTATTCTTGTGCGGCTCGAAACGGATCTTGTCGATATTTGCGAAGCCATCCTGGCCGGTCAACTCAACCAGATCGATTTGAAATGGCGAGAGGGAAACTCGGCATGCGTTATACTCGCGGCCGAAGGGTATCCGTACCACCCGCGAAAAGGCGACGTTATTCATGGGCTTGATAAGGCCGGTGTTTTGAAGGATGTTCAGGTTTTTCATTCTGGAACGGCAAGAAACGAAACCGGCGAGTTCGTAACTGCCGGCGGGCGTGTGTTAGGTGTTACTGCGGTTGGTGAATCACTGGACGAAGCTTTATCGAGAGCATATCGAGCAGTCGAAAATATCTCTTGGATGGGAATGCAATATAGGCGCGATATCGGAAAATAACGCGTTTGTCTTGACCACGGAAAAGACGGACAAGGAACTTCCTCACCCACGGCTCAATCCGTGGTTATTTCTCTTTCGCTGTTTCATCAAGAACGCTTTGAGCTTTTCTCTTAAACTCATCCGCCTCTTTTGTTAGACCATATTTCCGACAAAATGCTTCGAGTTTTTTGTACCTGTCTTCGGGCCTGGTGTTTGTCATCCAGCAGATCTTCGCCATACATTCGGGACAGGCGTCGATCGGACGGCGGTCGGTTTCGGCAAGGCTGTTCGTGCCGCTCATAACGCACTCGTATTTAGTGCAATGCTTAAACCCGAACATATGAGCGGTTTCGTGAACGGCGATCCGCAGCGCCCGTTTGAGAAATGTCGTTGTATCAGCTTTTTCGCCAAGTCTTGCGAGCGACCACACACCAACACGGTCTTCCAGACTTGCCTGGCCAAAAACATAGTTCATCGATTCGTCGGGGAAAAGGTCTTCATTCGTGAATGCGATCAGCGCGGCAGCGTCTTTTGAAATCGCCGGTTTCAGGATTTTGTCCATGATAAATCCCGCGCGGATCTGCCTCAGAGACGGGTAACCTTTCATTCGCGAATCGTCGGCCGCGAACGTTGCGGGTAATGGCCGCTGCGGCAGCATTTTTATCGGCAATCCAAAAAACGCCTGCATATATTCCTGTGTTTCCGCGATTATTTTTTGCTGTATCGGGCTGAATTTTCCCAGCGGCAAAACGTAGATCGTTCGGCGATCTGACGTAGGAACATTTGGGTTGGTATTTATATATTCCTCAAACGTCTGGCCAGATTCGGGATGCGACGCGAGCCAATCGCCCGGCTGCGGCCTGCCCATCGGCGTGAAGAACGGTTCGACCGCTTTCATCGCTGTCGTAAGCTCGGCATTTTGTGAGGCATTCGAAAGCGGTTTGGCTACGTTCGCCGCGTCATTATTCTGGTGACATGACGCTGTCAGTATTGTGAGGGAAAGCGACGCAATAATAGCCAAACGAGTGATCGAATTTTCTGGGAACATTGAGGCAGCGGCGCATTTGCTGTTTAATTATCTAATTATGAATTAAATAATTACCGAATTAAACAGCAGATAAAAGTCTAATATGTCATCAGCGACCGGATGTAAGAGTCGAAATTTATTCGCATTTCATCAATTGAATCACCTCCGAATTTTTCGCGCATCGCGTTGGCGAGGACTATCGCCAACATCGCTTCGCCGATCACGCCCGCTGCGGGGACCGCCGTTATGTCCGAACGCTCAAATGCTGCGAGGTCTTCGGATTTTGTGTCGATGTCAACGGAATGGAGAGCTTTCCGCAAGGTTGAGATCGGCTTTAGATAGCCGCGAACACGGAGTTCCTCGCCGTTCGTGATTCCGCCTTCGAGACCGCCGGCGCGGTTTGTTGGCCGCACAAAATGTTCACCTTCGAAAAATATCTCATCGTGCACCGCCGAACCGGGTTTCGAGGCGTTTTCGACGCCGGTGCCGAGCTCGACGGCCTTGACCGCCTGTATCGACATAAACGCCTGAGCGATGCGGCCGTCAAGCTTTTCGTACCACGAAGTGTGTGAGCCGAGGCCAACCGGCGCGTTGCGTGCGACAACCTCGAAAATGCCGCCCAGCGTATCGCCGTCAGCCTTGGCTTTGTCGATGGCGGCGATCATCTCTGCTTCGGCGTCCTTGTCACAGCAATTGAGCGGTGAATCGGCTTCGATCTCGCAAATCTCATCCCAGGTTTTTGAGAGAGGTTCTGAGGGAACATTGCCGAGCTTTATCACGTGGCTTTTTATCTCGACGCCGAATTGTTCGAGCAGCTGTCGTGCGATGGCCCCACAGGCGACACGGGCCGCGGTTTCGCGTGCCGACGCGCGTTCGAGGATATCGCGGAGGTCACGCGCACCAAATTTTTGTCCGCCGGCAAGATCTGCGTGGCCGGGTCGCGGCCGTTTTACGAGTCGCGGATTTTTTGGCTGCTCTTCGATCGGTGTCGCGGACATTATGTCCTGCCAATGCACGAAATCGCGGTTTTCGATAAGCAGGGCGATAGGTGAGCCGAGCGTTTTGCCGTGACGCACACCCGATAGAATATCGACCGTATCGGTTTCGATCTTCATACGGCCGCCGCGCCCGTTGCCCTGCTGACGCCGCCACAGCTGGTGGTTGATCTTTTCGATATCGATCTCGAGGCCGGCAGGCAGTCCCTCGACAATGGCCGCCAAAGCCTTGCCGTGAGATTCGCCTGCGGTTGTAAATTTAAAGAACATAACTAATTTTGACGATCGAAACACCAAAAACTTTTAACAGGGATAAAGGGGATATTTATAATGCCCGACAAAAATGCTAAAAAGCCCTTTTATCCCCTTCATCACTGGTGATTCGTCTCCTCGGCGTTTCTGCGGCTCGGCTGTTCAAACGATTTTCTCCTGAATACGATCAAGCCAATACTCGCAATGATAAGCACACCGCCGAAAAACGTCTGAGGCGGCAGCCATTCGCCTAAAACGATAGCACCGACAACGACCGCAACGAGCGGCGTCACAAGTGAGATCATCATCGCATTGGTCGATTCGATTTTACTTAATAGCCAGTAATAAAGCCAAAACGCAGCGATAGTACCGAGAATTGTAAGATAAAGCACGCTGCCGACGGCCCGCCATGTCCAGTTATAGTTAAGCGGGTTTCCCTCGTACCACAGGCTGTAAATTACGATCGGCGGTAGCCCGCAGATCATCTGTCCAAAGACGAGGCTCGCAGGATGAATTCCGCCGGCTTTGGCCTTAACGAGAATTGACGCCTGCGCGGCAGCGTATGCCCCGACCACGATAGCGACGCAGGCGAGGAAGGCCATCAGATCTTCGACCCTTAACTGATCGATGAAGATCACTGCGACGCCAATGACACCAACAACGACTGCGATGATCTTCTGGGTCGTGATCTTTTCATTGGGCAAAAAGAACCACGCCAGGACCAGGCCAAAAACCGTTATCATCGCCTGCAGAACGGCAGCAAGGCCCGACGTTATGTATTGCTCGCTCCAGAAAACGGTGCTGTAGTTTATTGAAAATTGCAGAACCCCGGTAAAGGCGATCAATTTCCATTCGGACGACGTTTTCGGAAAGGGAAGCCGCCTGGCAAAGATCACAACCAGGAGTATCACGGACGCCAAAAGGAATCGTACCGAAGCAAACGCGATCGGCGGCAGATCTTCGAGCCCGATCTTTATAAATATCCAGGTCGTTCCCCATATCACACATAATATTACCCAGGCCAAAATTTTCATCTATGATCCATTTTCGTTACGCCCAAAGGCGTGATCCTCGCCATTTTTGTCCCAACTTGTCCCACGCTGGGACAAGCTGGGACAAGATTCGTGTTGAGAACAAAGGGTTTAGCGTCCTGTCCCACTTGTCCCACTGTCCCAACGGAATTTGGGATTGCGGATCGCGGATTTGAATCCTCTTTCGTCTTGTTTGGCAAACGGGTAAAACCGGTAACCGCACTAGAAAGACTAACAAACACAAATCAAAAATTTTCAAATATCGTTCGTTCGCGGATATCCAACGCCCACTACCAACAAACTGAAGCTTGTTGGGCACTCTATTCTAGCGTAAGTTGCAGATATAGTAAATAATTTCATATGTGCAACCCGATCACGATCTTTCGTAAAAACTAAGCCGTGTCTCGCCCTGCTTTAGAACCCGCCAGCGGCGAAGCTCGCCGACTTCGTCCGGAACGTCGATTTTTGCGTGGTGTTCGACAATTAACAGGCCAGAATGGGCGAGAAGATTGTCCGGTACCGTGCGAAATTCGTTCAGGACAATGGAATAGTCGGTGTCATAAGGCGGATCATAAAACACGATATCCCACGGCGTTATATGTTTTCGTGCAGTGAATGTCTCAGCCGGCAGGTTAACGACGTCGGTTTTGTTCTCATCGATGTCGAGCGTATCAAGATTTTCCTCTATCAACGCACAGGCGCGGCGTGATCTGTCGACGAACGTTACAAAAGCTGCGCCGCGCGAAAGAGCTTCGATCCCGATCGCACCGGTTCCGGCGCAGAGGTCGAGAAATCGTGTTTCTTCATCTATTGTTGGATTAAGAATGTTAAAGATCGTTTCGCGAAGCCGGTCGGATGTCGGACGTGTTTTGCCGTCGGATGGGCTTTTTAGGATCCGGCCGCGATAGAGGCCTGCGATAACACGCATAGGTAAAGAGTCGAAATGGGTTTGGAACAGTAATCAAAGATCAAAATGAAAAATTGAATTCTTTTCAAATGCCACTAGTATTAGCTGGTGTAGCGCGTACGCGATGAAATTTGGCTAGTGCCTGCTTTTGACCTGCGGCTGAAGCCGAGGCAATTTACGTAAGCCAAATCACGACTGCATGGCCAACCGGTTACTTTCTCTCGTAAAAGCTTATGGCTTTGTCGTCAACAACCACGACTCTTGAGCGTTTCAGGATACCGAGTTTTTCGGGGAAAAATAATTCCTTATGATGTTCGATCAATAGCAGTCCGCCGCGGGCGATCACGGCTCCGCGACCGAAATATTCGAGCGCTGTTTCGTGGTCCGTGTTGTCCGGCGCGCCGAAATAAATAACGTCCCAAAAACGTTTTCGCTTCGACATCTTCTTAAGAAAAGGAACCACCTCGGCTTCGATAATCTCGCCGTGTCCCTCGCGAACGCCGCAGAACTCAAGGTTCTTCTTGATCAGGTCGCACATCCGGGCCGAGCGGTCGACAAATGTTGCGATCATGGCACCGCGCGAGACAGCATCGAGGCCAACCATGCCGCATCCTGCGCATAGGTCAAGAAACCGCTTTCCTCTGATCTGCCGGGTCAGGATCTTGAAGACGATCTCACGCATCCGCCGGGCGGTCGGGACATGTCGCACGCTGATCGTGTTCGTCATCAGCTTGCCGCGGTGTTTGCCATCCGACACTTGAAGGTCGGACGTTAACTTGATATGCGGAGTTTTGTCCCAGCCGCGTGAGGTTTTGCCTTTTGCCTGGAATTTGTTTTTGGAAGCGTGATGGGTCCCGTTTTTTTGGAAAAAGCCGGGACGCTCCTTCGAAAATTTGCCCGGTCCTTTTCTCGCCTGAAAGCTGCCGCGGCCATCCCCATTCGCGGGACGTCTCCCGCCGTTACGCTCGTGCGTCTCGCTCGTATTTGGGGCCCGGTTGCCTCTGTTGTCTGACGAGCCGTTACCCGCGGCGGGGCGTGTACGTGTAGCATTTGGCCGGCTCCGGTCAAATGATCGTGTGGGCGTGAATCTTCTATTTTCCATTTCCTTACCTTGACCTTACAGCGGCACATCTCGTACAGACAACACATACCGCGACGAATGATGAGGGCGGCTAAAATAATTTCAGCCGATTATTAGTGCGAGCCCAAATTTTCGGTCTTGTGCGTTTATGACAAAATTGCACCGACCTACTTTGTGCAGTGAAAGTGAAACATTAACTACCTAATATAAACAACAAAAACACAAAAATCCACAAAAAGTTTGGTTACCGGTAAAAATTTATTTTATCAGCCGACACCGCCGAGCCGGAAACGCGCATCTTTTCGCAGATTTTGTAAGAGTTTAGCGGTTTCGTCGGAAGAACGAAGAGTGGTCAAAAAATATTCTGCTTCGCGGCGGGCCTCAGCAAGAATCTCGACATCGCGGATGATATTTCCGATCTTGAAAACGGGAACTCCCGATTGCCGCGTTCCGAGAATATCACCCTGGCCGCGTATTTCGAGGTCCTTTTCGGCGATCTTAAAACCGTCGCTTGTCTGTTCCATGATGCCAAGCCGTTCTTTTGCAACGGCGGTCTTTTTATCGCCGGTGAGCAGCACGCAAAAACTTTGCTCGGCGCCGCGTCCGACGCGGCCGCGCAACTGGTGGAGCTGCGAAAGGCCGAAGCGCTCGGCATGTTCGACGATCATAAGCGAAGCGTTCGGCACATCGACCCCTACCTCGATAACCGTCGTCGATACGAGAATATCAAGATCGCCGCTGATAAAATCGCGCATTATCGCTTCTTTTTCGTCGGTTTTCATCTTGCCGTGTAGAAGTCCGACGCGTCGATGCGGAAAGACCTTGTCGCGAAGCTCTTCGAACATTTTTGTTGCGGCTTTGAGATCGACCTTTTCCGATTCTTCGATCAGCGGGTATACGACATAGATCTGCCGGCCGAGCGAGATCTCACGCTCGATGCCTTTATACACGCCGACGCGCTGGTCTTCGCCGACAACGACCGTTTTTATCGGTGTGCGGCCGGGCGGCAATTCGTCAATGACCGAAACATCCAGGTCGCCGTAAACGGTCATCGCGAGCGAACGGGGGATCGGTGTTGCGGTCATCACGAGAATGTCCGGGTTGTAGCCGCGTTCGCGAAGTCCGGCGCGCTGCAGGACGCCGAAGCGGTGCTGTTCGTCGATAACGGCGAGTCCGAGTTTTTCAAAGGCAACCGCGTCCTGGATTATCGCGTGCGTTCCGATGATCGCGTTGATCTCGCCCGACGCAAGGTCGGTTTGGACCTTACGTTTTTCTGCGGCTTTGAGACTACCCGTGAGCAGTTCGACGCGGTACGGCGTTTCGGCGAACAGGTTCCTGGCGTTTCTCGCATGTTGTTCGGCGAGTATCTCGGTCGGTGCCATCATCGCCGTTTGGTAGCCGTTCTCCATCGCAGCGTACATTGCAGCGAAGGCGACAATGGTTTTCCCACTGCCGACATCGCCCTGGATGAGCCGGTTCATGGGCGCGTCCGACATCATGTCGTCGAAGATCGAGCGAATGACGCGTGCCTGCGCATTCGTTAATTGAAACGGCAGGAAACGATGAATTCGTTTTTCTATTTCGTTCGATATTTCGACGATGGTCCCTTTCGGTTCCTTTTGTCGCTCGCCTCTCTGAAATTGCAAGGCCAGCGAAACCCAGAAAAATTCTTCGAAAATAAGTCGAAGGTGCGCCGGGCTGCGAGCCATCTCGTATTCCGAGATCAGCGCGTCTTCTGGTGGGAAGTGAATTTGCTCTATCGCGTCCGCACGGGAAATCAGATCTTTTCGACGCCGCAGTTCGTCGGGCAGATTGTCGCGGATAGAGCGTTTGTCGAGTTTTGAAAGTGCGTCGTAAACGATCTCGCGCAGCCGTTTGGTCTGGAACGGACCAAGCTTTCGATAAACAGGCACGTGGCGTCCCGAATGGATCATCGCAAACTCGGGATTCTCGGTGTCTTCGAGAAGGTCGTGCTCATCCGGATCCTGATCTTCGGTTTTCATAGGTTGGTTTTCGGAAATCGAAAAAAGATCATCAGGTGAGGGCAATATTTCGAGTTCTTCGGGTTTGAGCAATTTCAGACCGAAAGTGTTTCGCCGAGCATCCCACTCCCACCGGCCGAATGCTGCGAAGCGCGTTCCCCGCGGAAATCGCTTTGAATAATATTCGATTATATGTTTTGCCTGTTTTCCGGAAACGAACCACCATACGACGACAGGTTTTAAACGACGATCGGCATCACTTGCCGAAATTTCAAAAATAAAAAGCGGCGGCTGTCTGGGGCCTCGATTTTTGCCGACCTGATAACCGCCCGAAACACGAACGTAAAGCTCGACGGTCGCCTCGATGCCGTCGTAAAGCTTGTCTATCCCGATAAAATTTGTGCGGTCCTCGTAACGCTTTGGATAGTAATTTAAGAGGTCTTCGATGGTCGCCTCGGTCAGATCCGATTTGTCCGAGACGTTGGCTACCGCCATCGCCAATTTTCGCGCCATCGGTGCGGAAAGCTTGCCGATCTTTTGTTTATGCAGTTCGATTATCGGGGTTCCGAGTGTGAGTTGCATTCATGAGAATTTTAGCATACACACGCCGGTATATTGCGGAAGCCCGCGACAAAGCAAGGCGATACTTTCAACCTTCATATTTCGTCCTTGCATACGAGCGGGCTTTCTGCAAATGGATCAGGTTTCGAGAGAGAACGGATTGAAATTGGTGTCGGTGTCGAAATGATCTTCGTGCTCGGCACGTTTCAGAAACCCGACGACTTTGTAGGTCAGCGGCGTCGCGAGCACTTCCCAAGCGACCTTAATAAAATAGTTGCCGATCATCACACTTATGACCTGTTCGTTGGACCATTCGCCGTAGAATGCGAGCGGGTAGAAGATGACGCTGTCAACCATTTCGCCAACCGCTGTGGAGCCGATCGTGCGTGTCCAAAGATATCTGCCGGAGGTTTGAATTTTTAACTTTGCGAGGACGAAGGAGTTTGCGAATTCACCAACCCAGAATGCAAACAGGGAAGCGAGGACGATCCGCCATGTCTGGCCAAAGATCAAATTTACAGCGCTTTGCTCGCCCGGCGACATTGTGCTTGCGGGCGGCAGAGCTGTAACCACATACGACATAAGCGACGCAAAGGCGAGAGCGGCAAAACCGGCCCAGATCACCTTGCGCGAGCGGGCGTAACCGTAAACTTCGGTAAGAATGTCGCCGAAAAAGTAACTGATCGGGAAAAACAAGACGCCCGCGCCGTAGATGTAATCGCCGATGAACGGTATGTGAACGTAAGAAACCTTGTGTACGCCGATGAGATTGGAACAGAGCAGCACGGCGACAAATGCTGCCATTATCAGATCGAAATATTTGAAGTGTTTATTTTCGTGCAAAAGGTTCCGTTTTGGTTCCGAACCGGAATTTGCGTCAAAAACTTTGGACTTAAGAATAATTAAAAAAAGGAAGCAAACCCGTTTATTGGCCCGCTTCCGATCGATAAGGAGAAAAACTTTGAATTGAAAACTAGCTGAGCTCGGCGACGTGCTTCGTCAAACGGGATTTGTAACGGGCTGCCGTGTTTTTGTGGATCACGCCTTTGTTGACCGCTTTGTCGATCAACGAAACGGTCGGTGCGAGCAGTTCGCCGCTCTGCGATTTGTCATTATGCTCGATCGCCTCGCGCAGCTTTTTGATCTGCGTCCGCAATTTGCTGCGGTTCGCGCGGTTTATCTCGTTACGTTTTGCGTTCTGTCTTACTCGTTTTTCAGCCGATTTATGATTTGCCATTAATATTCCTCAAAATCCGTGGACGCACTCCGGCGCCGCAAATAAACTATGAAGTATAAAGACTTGGCAGACTGCTGTCAAGCCGTCGAAAAGCAAAAATGCAGGCTGTTAGACCCGCATGATCTGTATAATTTAAGGCCGTCAGGTTAATCCCAGTACACTCTGATCCGGTACCGGTCGGCGCCGCCTTTCGGATCGTCGATCTGTATGACCGTCCGAAAGTTGTTGCGGCGACTGGGCTGCTCGACGACGTAAACGCGTCCGCGCCCGTCCCTTTTATCCACACGCACGCGTGCGTTGTTGAAGCGGTCTGGACTTCCGCCGTTAAAATCGTAAGTAGAGTCGTTGTATGGTGTGCCGGTTATTGTTCTGACGCGAACGTTTCGGCCGCGAATCACCAGTCGGACCGTGTCATCAACCGTACCCCGCCAGTCGAGACTTCCTGAACGCTGCGCATGGGCACTCTGCAAGCCGCCAAACAGGACGATGCCGGAAAGAATCACGAACACAAAAGTACATTTCCTGATAATTTTCATTTCTGTTCTCCTTAATTTGACCGACGCATTTGTCCGAACAAATTTCTGATTTTCAAGGAAAAAGCCTGTTGTCTTGAAACGCAACAGAGGCGATCGAGTTGGTGCCGAGGGCGAGACTCGAACTCGCACGTCTTTCGACGCCAGATCCTAAGTCTGGTGCGTCTGCCAATTTCGCCACCTCGGCACATCCTTAATGCGTTTCGACGAGGAAACAGCAACTAAGATATTTCAAATTACCGAAATTACAGCGGAATGTCTAGAACCTATAACTCCCTCTGCCATGATTGTTTTGTAAAGTTATGTAAACGCGCAAAAAAGGTTTGACTTTCGCATTGAACCTGGGCTAGATTTATCCCGCTCAAGAAAACAATTAGATCAACTATTCAATTATTCGGTAGATCATTCGTTCCAAATAAGCGATAAAAGTAGGCCCTCCCGCCTTTTTCGGTTACGGCAATGCCGTTGGATCCGACCTTCGTGTTATCGCTGATTCCTCTTCTTGGTACGAAGTTTATCGAAACATAAAAACAGGAGAAAATTATGACTGACATAAACCGGGGTAAGAAAGGCCTTAAAGGCTATCTACGCTTTTTGCCGTTATTCGTCTTGTCCGCGATCATTATCGGATCGATCGTTGCCGGGACGAGAGTTTTTTCAGAATCACCAAAATCCCTCATCGCAGCACCAGAGCCAATGCCGACACCACAAAAAACCAGGAAATACATTGCAACAAGAGAGATCACGGTTGATAAGCAAACCGGCAAAATAAGAAAACCGACGGACCAGGAATTGAACGAACTGGTCAGTTCCTTGAGCCAGATGCTCGATCGTCCGACCGATCAACTGGCGGCGCGAACCCTATCGAATGGTGGAGAAGCAGTAGATCTCGACGGAGCTTTCGCGCCGGTTGCGATCGCAAGACCGCGGGCCGACGGTTCGATGGAGGTCCGGTGCGTCACGTCAATGGAAGAAGCAGCCGATTTTCTCGGGTTGGTTGAGGACGATACACAATAAGGAGAACAAACAATGAAACGAAAAATATTTTTGACCAGAGCGTCGATACCTGCTTTTGCGTTAGCGTTTGTACTCTTTATGACCGGAAACGCGCTGGCGGGTGCGCAGATATTCGTTATTAATGTCGACGGCCCGAACGAAGGGTTCAACGACCCGACGCCGGTGGCGCCGGTCGGGGGCAATTCAGGCACCACGAAAGGACAACAACGTCTTATAGCATTTCAATTTGCCGCGGACAGATGGGGAGCAACAATTGACAGCCCGGTTCCCATTATCATCCAGTCCTCCTTTGACCCGTTGGGGGCGAATGTTTTGGGAAGCGCCGGCGCGACCGTCGTATTTCGCGATTTTGGTTCGGTTGGACTTTTTCCCGGAGCCGGATTTCCGGGGACATGGTATGGCAGCGCGCTGGCCGATAAGCGTGCCGGAGCGGACCTGAATCCCGGTGCGGCGGACATACGTGCGCGTTTTAGCAGCGATTTCGATTTCTATCTAGGGCTGGACAATAACCACGGGACAAAGAATGACCTCGTAACTGTTTTGCTTCATGAATTCGCGCACGGGCTCGGGTTTCAAACTTTTGTGAGCCCCAGTACCGGAGCTAACCTCGGCGTTAGCACGGACAATCCCCAAGGATTTACGGATGTGTTTGCGCGCTATTTGGTCGACTCGACAAATGGTTTGCACTGGAACGATATGACCCAGGCACAAAGGCAAGCCTCGGCCGTCAAATTCGGACGTTTGGTATGGGACGGAAGCAATGTAAACAACGACGTATCAAGCGTGCTTTTATTCGGAAGCCCGGATGTTCGCGTGACGTCTCCGGCTGCCATAAGCGGCCCATACCAGTTTGGAACAGCAGCATTTGGGCCGGTTTTGAGCAGCCCTGGTGTATCTGGAACCGTAGTCGCCGCCCTTGATGCGGCGGACGCCGCCGGACCGGCGACGACTGACGGGTGTTCGGCGTTTACCAACGCGGCGGCGGTTGCAGGCCACATCGCGCTGATCGAGCGCGGCACGTGCGGATTCGCGGTCAAAGCACGAAATGCCACGAACGCTGGCGCAACGGCTGTAATTATCTACAATAATTCAGCGAATGCAGCGGCCGCTCCTCCGGGAATGGCGGACGACGGGATTAACGGCCCGTTCGTTACAGTTCCGACTATCAGTCTCACACGCTCCGACGGCCTGTCGATCGTTGGGCAGCTTGGTGTTGGCGTCTCGCTAAGCATTGGCGTTGATCCAAATGTTCGGGCAGGTGCGGATGATCAGGGACGCGCTCGTCTCTATGCGCCGTTTCCGGTTGTTTCCGGTTCATCGGTTTCCCATTACGACACGGTTGCTCGGCGCAACTTGTTAATGGAACCTAACATCAACCCGGATCTGACGCACAACCTGAAGGCTCCGGACGACCTTACCCTTGAGCTTCTGACCGATGTGGGTTGGTTCGCGGATTCGGACAACGACGGCGTGACAAATACGTCGGACTGCAACCCAAACTCGAACCTAAGCGATACGGTCGTCATCGACGGCAGGGACACGGGCGCGCCGAACTATTTGTTCCAGGGTGGCTGTACCAGCAACGACTATATCGCGAGTTTTGCGGTCGGGGCGAAGAACCACGGCGTGTTTGTAAGCCGCGTGGCTGCGTTTGCGAATGCACTTCTTGAAGCGGGCCTCATTACCGAGGAGCAGAAAGATGCGATCATGAGCGCTGCCGGGGAATCAAGCATCGGCGGGCGGAAGTAACTGTCTAAGGTATAACGCGCGGCGGAGACGAGTGTAAAAGCTGGTCTTCGCCGCCATTTTTGTAGGACAGACTATTTTTTTAGATACTTTCGGTCGTATTCTTCCCAGGACATATTAAAATCCCGAAAATCGTCGAGTTCATTCCCCGCGCCGGTTCCGAGTGCCTTCGCTTCGGCTTTCAGGAAAAGCTTATAACCGCCGTAACCGAGCGCCGCTACGACCCCGAGCCAGAAAACATACCACAGCAGCGAATAAACGATACCGAGCAGCCAGAAGACCAGCATCACACCGAAGATCGCGCCGAGAATAGCCAGGATGATCTTGATAATGTTCATTTCACGTAAAACCTCCGCGTCCGAATAGCTATACGAAATTAAATTTTGGATGTTCGTGCAAATTTCGGCGTTGTCGTATAATCGCAACTTGAATTTATTACCTGCTCTTTAATTATTTAATTAGTAATTATTAATTAGCCAATTAAAGAGCAGATGAAAACAGCGAGATCAGAGTTTGCAAAGTATTACGATTGGCAAAACAGCAGAGGCGTTAAATGCCGAATTTACGGGTGATGGAAACCTCACGGTGACGGACGTCACGCACGATTCGCGGCAGGCGCACGAAGGAACGCTCTTTGTCGCGATCCGGGGTCTGACGATGGACGGCCACCGGTTCATCGACGATGTAATGCGGCGCGGCGCTGCGGGCGTGATCTCGGAATATGACGCGCCGGCCGATTTCAGGGGCGGTTGGCTAAAGGTCGAAAATGCCCGCGAAGCTCTGGCAAAAGCCGCTGCGGTTATCAACGGTGATCCTTCGCATCAGCTCGATCTCGTCGGCATCACCGGAACCAACGGCAAGACCACGACGACGT
>DATJGV010000053.1:0-5294 GCA_035494575.1 Pyrinomonadaceae bacterium
CTTGCGACCGAGCTTGCTCCTAAAATTCGTGTAAATGCAGTTGCTCCGGGCTGGATCGAAACGGCGATGGTGCGGCCGGTTTTTGAGGATGTGTCCTATAAAGAAAGCGTCTTAAATTCGATCCCTCTGCACCGAATGGCTACGACGGATGACGTTGCGTTGTCTATATGCTTTCTACTTTCGGATTGGTCGCGGCATATAACCGGGGAAATTCTAAACATAAACGGCGGAGCAGTGCTCTGTGGATAAAATTGAAACCACAGACGAACACAGATAAACACGGATAGAATAAGGCATTTCGTTTTACCGCTAAACGCGATCGGATTTTCTATCGGCTTTTAATTTATCCATTTCCATCCGTATTTATCTGTGGTTAATTTCTTTCTTTCGTTGCGTCAGTCAGGGAATTGCTTTAGTTTTACCAGTTAATTGTGAGTGAAATTTCTGGTCCAACCGTAATGAAATTTGGCGGCACGTCTGTCGGAGATGTGGCCGCTTTTGAGCGCGTTTTTCATGTTGTTTCGACGCAGGTCGATAAACGTCCCGTGGTCGTCGTTTCGGCAATGACGAAGGTCACGGACGCGTTGCTGAATGCATTCGAGATCGCAAAAAAGGGCGATGCGGCCGAAGCATTCGCCTCGCTCGAGCCGCATTTTGAGAGGCATATCGCGGTTGCCGGCGAGCTGCTGCCGCTGGTTGGGCCGAATGCGTTTACGAACGAGCTGACCTACGCCAGAGAGGAGCTCGAAGACCTGCTGATGCGCGTGTCGCGGCGGTCGCTGCCGCTTTCAATGCTTAAGGACGCTGTCGTTTCGTATGGCGAACAGCTTTCGTCGCGGCTGCTGGCGGAGGTTTTGAAGGCAAAAGGGGTCAACGCCCGGCAGGTCGATTCGCGGCGGCTAATAGTGACCGATGACGAATACGGCGCGGCACAGCCGATCTGGGATGAAACTGAAAAACTCGTAAAGCTCGAGCTGGAGCCTCTTGTTGCCGCTGGCGAAGTGCCCGTGATGGGCGGGTTTATCGCGGCAAGCAAAGGCGGTGAAACGACCACGCTGGGACGCGGCGGGTCAGATTATTCGGCGGCGTTGGTTGCGGCGGCTTTGCACGCGAAAGAGCTGCAAATTTGGACGGACGTGACGGGCGTAATGACGTGCGATCCGCGGATCTGCAGCGAGGCGCGGACGATCCCCGTTTTGTCGTATGACGAGGCGGCAGAGCTTGCATATTTTGGCGCGAAGGTTCTACATCCCAAAACGATAAAACCCGCGGTCGATTACAAAATACCTGTTCGTGTTTGCAACACGTTCGAACCGGATGCGGTCGGGACGATGGTCTTGGCCGAATCGGGCGAGGTGCCGAACAAGATCAAATCGATCGCGCATAAAAAGAACATCACGATCTTGCGGATCACGTCGGCGCGAATGCTCGGCAGCTATGGTTTCATGAGCGCGGTGTTTCAGGTTTTTGATCGGCACAGGACGGTTATTGATGTTATCTCGACGTCTGAGGTTTCGGTCGCGCTGACGCTTGATAAAACCGATTCGCTGGAGCAGGTCGTTGCGGAATTGCAGCGTTTTGGCGAGGTCGAGGTCGAAAGCGGCTACGCCGTTATCTGTGTCGTAGGCGAAGGCCTGCGAGCAAGCACAGGCCTGGCATCCAAGATATTTTCGACCATCGAAGACGTCAGCATAGCGCTGGTTTCGCACGGGGCGTCGAGCGTAAATTTGACGTTTGTGGTGAAAGAAGATGAAGCGGCCAAGGTGATAAAAAAGCTGCATGAGGAATTCTTTTGATGGTATCCAGAAAAACATCGGGGTTTTTTCTCATTCCGTTTCTTTTGGTTGCAGCTTGTACATCGAAAGTCTCGCTTCCCGAAGATAAATTTTTAACTCGAACGCTGACAGTTGGCGGTCAAACATACAACTATCGTGTTTATGTTCCGCCCAACCTTGATTCGAATCAAAAGGCGCCGGTGATGTTGTATTTGCATGGCAGCAACCGGCGCGGTACTGATAATCAGTCGCAAGTTGAAGATCTTACTGACTCGATCAAATGGCATCCTGAAAATTTTCCTTTTATAATCGTTTTTCCGCAGTGCCGTCCGGACACGTTTTGGGCCGGGCCAATGACGGATCTCGCGATCGGAGCGCTTGATCAAACCGTGAAAGAATTTAACGGCGACGAACAGCAGCTTTATCTCGCCGGGTATTCGATGGGCGGATTTGGAACATGGCAGATGGCGTTGACCTATCCGAATAAATTTGCGGCACTTGTGCCCGTTGCGGGTGGAATAGAACCGCTGGGCGAGGTATCCGACGAAGATCGAAAGCTTTTATCTCCGCAAGTCATTGCGGCGGCCGCGGCTCCGGATCCTTATGGCGTTTATGCCGAAGCGCTCGCAAAAACGCCTGTATGGGTCGTTCACGGCGCCGATGATGAGGCGGTTCCGGTAGACGCGGCACGAAAGATAGTAGCGGCATTAAAAACTGCGGGCGACAAGGACGTAAATTACATCGAACTTGACGGTGTCGGCCATGGGTCGGTTGCAATTGCGTTTTCCGATAACAGGCTTGGGCCGTGGCTGGCGCGGCAGAAACTTCCGAAATAATTTATGGATCTTTTCGACTTGACTAAATCGCTGATGAACATTCCTTCGGTTTCGGGTGATGAAGAAGCCGTAGGGTTTTACCTTCGCGACTACCTACGATCGCTCGGCTGGACGGTTGAACTGCAAGCGGTTTCTGAAAATCAGAACAACGTCATTGCGTATCTGAACGAAACACCGCGTGTTTTTCTTTCTACGCACATCGACACGGTCCCGCCGTTTATCGAAGCGAGCGAAGACGACGAAAAAATTTACGGCCGCGGGGCGTGCGATGCAAAGGGGATAATCGCCGCGCAGATCACGGCAGCGGAGCAGCTGAGAAAAGAAGGAATCGAGGACATTGGCCTGCTTTACACGGTTGAAGAAGAACGAACTTCCTCAGGCGCGAAAGCCGCAAATCAGCATCCGCTAGCCGCAAAATGCGAATTTATGATCAACGGTGAGCCGACCGACAACGATCTTGCGATCGGCTCAAAGGGCACCCTTCGGTTGATGATAAAGACGGACGGTAAGGCTGCACATTCGGCTTATCCGGAACAGGGCGATTCGGCAATTGAGAAACTGCTCGACATTCTCGAAGACATTCGGCATACAAAATTTCCAAACGATGAATTTTTCGGCGACACGACCGTAAATATCGGCACTATCGAAGGTGGCGTTGCTTTAAATGTTATTCCACCCCAAGCTGGGGCCGGTCTTGCAATACGATTAACCACGCCGAAGCAGCCGATCTTCGAAGCTCTTAAAAATGTAGTCCGCGACCGTGGAGAGATCGAAATCCTTTCATGCAGCGAACCCGTGAAAATGCTCGCTGTCGAGGGATTCAATCATAAAGTCGTGCGGTTCACAACGGACATCCCCTACCTGACAAACTGGGGCCAGCCATTGCTGCTCGGGCCGGGATCTATTCTCGTCGCGCATACCAAGGATGAGTTTGTGTTGAAAAAAGATCTGGAAGAGGCCGTGAATTTATATCGCGGCCTCTGTTCCGGATTGCTTGTGTGAGGCGGCTTGCAGAAACGAGGCGCTACTTTTCTTGAGGTCGTCGCTTTTGCGGGGTTTTTGATTCCTACTGGACTTCAACGTTGTTTACCTGGATGGCATTGATTTTCAGACCGAACCACGTTGCAGCGGTGCCCAATTGATTCGTGCAGCGAATCTCGACGGGTCCAGAATTTTCTTGCTGCAGTACGCCGAAAAGAACGATCGTGTCTATGGTGGCCCATCCGGCGGCCGTTGAGGGCATTGAATAAAAGTCTGAATCAAGAGCTTCGTTTAGCTGCACGTGGCCAGGTTGCCCAAGAGTGCAATAACCCTCGAAAAGGAGTGCCGGCGCGGGTAAGATAGCCCCGACGCCGAACTTCGCATTTATCTGAAATTTTCCCGCCGGAAGATTAAGGCTGTAGAGGAGACCTGCCGGCGTATCCAGCCCAATAAGGGGAATTGCATGCCGATCACTCCACCCATTTGACGCCCCGGATATTACTTTGCTGTAACCGTTAGTTCCTGCCGCACCGGTTTCGCCCGTTGCTCCGGTGCTGCCGGTTGCGCCTGTTTGTCCTTGAATTCCCGGCACACCCTGAGTACCCTGCGGTCCTTGTACGCTCCAGTTTACGGACGTTTCGCTGGCTTTGCACACCGTCGGTGGAGTGACGCGCCGTAATTGGCCGCTCACCTTATCAGCGCAGCCGTTAATGGTCTGAGCCCTAATCGAAAATACAAAGCAAGCGGTAATCATCGTTATCAGCATCAATCGATTAATAATTTTTATAAACATTCTTTTCTCCTTTCTAAAATTCTTTCGACGCAATTTTTTGAGACCTGAGATCACAGGCGGCGGCCGAATACTAAGATCCCGGTAACTACGGAATTTCTTCGATCTCGATCGTATATCGGGGTGTCCGAAGGCATGCCGTTGGGGGCAAGATAGTAAACTTGTAACTAGTGGTTAACGAATGGGCCCCTGCGGGTATGCCGTAAGCATATCCAAAAGTCGTAAACTCGATACCGGCGAGGTTATTTCCGCCGTTCATGGAGTTTTGCAATGGCGTCGGGCTTAAAGCCGCTCCATCGATCCGGACTTCGACATCGAAAGCGGCAATCAAAGAGGGGCTCTCGACGAAGGCTTCGTCGTGATAAGTTATTCTCAAGCTGCTTGTATCCGATTGTTTAACAAAATCCTTGCTTCTAATAGCATCAGTACAGTTCATTATCTCTGTCTCGCCAAGGCCCGTTCCGACGGTGATCAGACGCGCTGAGGTTCCGGGCGTGCCAGGCTCGCCCTGAATACCCTGAGCGCCGGTAGCGCCGGTCGGCCCTTGTGGGCCGGCGGGACCGGCGACGCTCCTGCGGACCAATAGGCCCCGTCGAACCCTGAAGCCCCTGCAGACCTGTTGGGCCTTGAATGTTCCAACCTACTGGCATCTCGCTGGATTTGCATACGGACGGTGGAACTATCCGGCGAAGATAGCCTGTATTTTTGTCGGCGCAGCCATTAATGGTTTGGGCCGATATCGATGCGGCGAATACCAGGATCCCGGCGAAAACCAAAATTAAGTGCGGTGTTTTGTAGTTTATATTTTTCATTGTTTTCTCCTTATTTCGAAGGCGTTCTGGCCGTCACAATATTTGAATAAGCGGAATTGCCAATTGCGTTGAAGGCCCGGACGCGATAATGATATTCGGC
>DATJGV010000054.1:0-23924 GCA_035494575.1 Pyrinomonadaceae bacterium
TTTTCAACCACACCGAGGACAAAATTATCGACTGCCCCCAAGCCGCTGCCGACAGCGCTCGAGTTATACGCGATCGTCGAACTACCGCCTCCGGAAAGGTCGTATTGCGGTGCAAGAAATGAGGTCCAGACTGGTTCGGACGAGGGCAGCACGCCGCTATTTACATACGGCGCGATGATAAGATTTCCCGCGATCGTTCCATTCCCGGCTCCCTTGCGCTTTACGCCGCCCTGGCCGGTGACGATGATCATTCCTCGAAAGCTAAAGTTGCCGTCAAGGGTCAAGGTCCCGGTCACTATCATGATCCCGCCGCCGTTACCTGATAGAACACAGTCGCCGTCGCAAAAGGTCAGTCCGGTTCCGGTAGCGTTATCGCCAAAGGTACTCGGCTGCACCCCGATCGGAAAATATCGTCCCGAATCCTTCGCGACCGAATAGAACGATTTTACGGCCGAATCCACCGTCGATGGCGAATATAGCCAGTGTGACGGTGATATCTCGGTCGAGACATCAGAGGGAACCCCGATGACGTTACCATTGAACGGATGCGGCGGAAGACCATCTACCGAGTCGCTCACCGTGTCCAGATTGCCGGCACTGGTTGTCCCGATCGGCGGAATGATATCGCTCGACGCTTCGTCCTGCCCGGAGTAATCAGCAACATTCGAGGAACCAGGGTTAAACGTCGCGGTCGTCGCCGGCTGCGCGGGAACACACGCTGCGCACGCGGTCGTCGACGATGGACCGACAAGGGTCAGGGTTGCCGGGCCGGTTACTCCATTAAAAAAGTTCTTTTGGATGATGGCCTCGAGTTGTTTTATCGCACGTTTCGGTCCAAAACCTGTCGATCTTATTCTGAGGCGGATCGGTTCGGGCGGAGAGATCGTTCCGGAGATTACGTTATCGATGACCGACGAGGCGCTGGTTGAAAGCGATGCGTTAAAACCCGGCGGTGGGCCTTGCGTCAAGGTTGTCGCAACGCTGTTTCCGCCTACTGACAATAATGTGATCTTGCTTCCCTGAAGGGTAAATGTTCGGGAATCAAAAAGGACATTCGGCATCGTGCAGACTCCGTTAAGACAAGTATTCGTGGTCAAATATCCCCGCAGAATACGCGTCTCTGAATACGGCAACGTCATCGAAACAACTATTTCGAATCGGTTATACGAACCGACCAACGCACCCCCTCCATACTTCGTTACCCTGAAAGTACCGAAATTCGCCATTCCCAGACCGGTTCTCGTATCAACCTGAATCGAGGTCTGTGGAATATATTCGATCACGAATCCGTTTGTCGTATCGCCGTAAGTCCGCCGTGACGAGCTCGTGGCGTCAGGATTAGAGAATCGGCCCAAGGTAGAGTAAGTGACCTGCGTACCGGTATTGTCCGGATCGGAGATCTCGATATTAAAAGCGTATCCGGTGTGAAGATCATAGGGGCCGTCATCCATTGTGACGCGGTCGGGCCAGTCGGGGTTATAGTTTAGCCAGCGGGACAGTCGCGGAACCGAATCCAACCGCTCTGACCCGGCAGCCAGATTCGAGTCGGCAATATTGAGGGCTTTTAAATAGTCAATTCGGTTAGCCGGGTCGGAGGCAGGTTTTGTCGGATCAATGAGCTTGTTATCGGGCAAACGCACATTGTCGCGTAAAACGTAGATCGCTGCCTGGATGCCACTCTCGGCTGCGTAATATGCTTGCTTTTCGGCAGCGGCATCGGTAACGTTCGCGGAATTGGTTGTTACCTCGAGCAGCAATCCCGCGCAGGCAACCAAAACCAAAAACGACATCACAAGCGCCATTACGAGCGCAGCGCCTTTTTCAGCGTCGCGCGTTTTGAGGGATGATTTTCTTTTCTCCATGGTTCTACTGTTGTTCAATATTGCTGAAGCATGTAACCGTTGTTTCGCAAGGTGACGTCGGAGACCAGCCGAACCTGCTGGTTGTTCGGCTGTCCGGGTACGGGATCCAGCGTTATGTCCACTGTTATCTGCACCCTGCCGGTATCTTTGGTCGGATTCGAAAGCGGCCCGGTCGCTGCGGACGTGCTGCCCGCGTAATCGTAATATTTGAACGTCACGCTACTGATTCGATTTACGACAACTGATGTGCGAGAGACACCGGTTCCTCCGCCGTTAGGGTCGTACCTCAGAATCGAGGACGTTGCCGGATCAAAAAAATAGGTTACGTCCTCGCCCGGCGCATTTATGGCGAGCGTTGAGGACGCCGGCGCGGTCGGAGTCCCGCCCGCGTTATCGAGATTTGCCCGAATTCGGATACGATGAACATCGGATTCCGCGGTAACAATGCCGTTGTACGCGGTCTTCGATGTCGCATCCTCATACATTCCAAAGCCGGAATTGGCTATCTCGCGCGAAATAAGATTTAGCCCTGCCTGGGCTGAGGTCAACGCATCCGTCCTTCTACTCTCTCTGGCACGAATTCCGAACCCCTGATACATGATCGAGGAAAGAATCGCCATCGCGACGAGCGTTATCGTCATAGAGATCACTAACTCAATTAGTGAGAATCCGGCACTACTTACTCTTTTCATGGTGTTATCAGTTACCTCGCACACGTCTAAAGACCGCGGTAGCCGGAACGCTTTCCCATCCCGCCCCAGGTTGGGCAGGCCTGACCTCGATCTTGATCTCTTTAATGGCACAAGGCATCGTCGCTCCTTGCGGGGAGTGGCAAGCATATGATTCGGTCTGAATACCCGGAGTCGAAGGGTCGTTATCAACGGAAGAAGTTACCGTGTACGGTGTTAGCCCGTAACCGTCAAATGCGTAAACCCTGCATTTAGACGGGCTGCGCCCTCTAAGGTCACGTAGGGAGCTTTCCAGACATACATCGGGATCGGCAGGACTCGGAAAACTATCGGTCGTTGTCGAGTTGAACTTTGCGGCCCGGTAACGCTCGACTTCCTGCTGCAGTACCTCGATCGCCTGGGCCCTCACCTTATTGCCTGCGTTATATTTGATCGCGTACGTCATCGCACCGAACGCGCCGAGCATCAAGATCATTATGATCAACATTGAGATCACTACCTCGATGAGCGTAAAGCCGCGATCTGACAAATTGTATTCCTTTGAACTCATATTGTTCGTCGGTCAGCAATCAACTTCTGTCCTATAGCGAACGACATTTTCCGCTTCCTGCCTGCAGATATTGCGTAGGACTGCAGATACAGGTCGCGATTGCGGGCTGTTCTCCTAATTTGCACCAGCGCGGTGTAGCCGTCGGGCTGGGTGATGCTGCCGGACTTTGGGTGGGCGTCGGTGTAACTGATGGAGTCGGAGTCGGCGTTGCTGTTGCCGTCGGACTTGATGACGGCGCGGCAGTCGGGCTCGGTGTTGGTGTTATTGTTGGATTAGGGGTCGCGCCAGGTGACACATTTGGCGTAGGCGGCGGTGGATCCCATACGACCAGCATCCGATTTATCTGATTTGTGATATCAAGGTTTGTCACAGTCGGGGCAGTAAATACCGGAGCCTTTGAGTTTCCTTCCATAAAGGCAACAACTCCTGTTTTAGAGACAAAAATGCTGTTCGAGTTGTTTGCATCGGCGCTCGCGGCGGTGCACGGCATCGTGCAAAAGATCGTTGGAGTATCTATATCCGTTTCCGCCTCGCATGGTCCGGAAGACGGAGTTCCGCGCTGGTCGAATCGAATTACTATCGGATATGTAACTGCGTGATCATAAACGATCGAAACATCATCTCGCGGATCAAAATTGACCGTTTTGGCTTCTTCGCCCGGATCGATCGTTCCATTTTCATTTGAGTCCGTAAGCAGCGTAAAAGATGTGGGACTCGTTATCTCGACTCGCGCTTTGTTTTCGCATTCGCTTGCTCGCCGCTTTACCGAATCGAACCGCGCACGTTCGAGACTGTTTTTGAAGCTTCTTGCGACATTCTGGCGCTTGAGACTTTTGGTAGAGCTTCCGAGGGAAAGGACTGCAGCGGTGGTTAGGACGGACAGTATGGACAGTACAACCAGGATTTCTATGAGGGAAACCCCTCGCTGGGATGTAAGTTTATGATCGACCATTATTTTGCTTCTCGATGTTTTCTGCTTGAGTCGGATGGACGAAAAAAACGACTAAGGTTGCGGAAGACGCAAGCATTTCCACAGGTCACATGGCAAGGCTTGTGCCGCACGCTGGGAAAGTGTCTAAGTTAAACTGTTTACACGGGTATATTCGTCCGTGCCGCACGAAGGCCTTTCCTGATCGAGCTGAATGGAGCCAATATTACGTACAAAAAAGGTCATACTGAGTAAAAATTCCCCAGTATGCCTTTCAAATCTTTGGGATGAAAAGGATATCCGAAAAGCAGGATTTGATCTGTGCATTTCGATTCTTATCCGTGCATTCTGTGGCCTTCGCCTGAGAAGATTTTGAACACACAATGCACAGAATGAATCGACTCAGGCGGATTTTTGAAAACGGTTTGGTTGTTTCACCTGGATCGTTCGCGTGTGGGCACTGCAGCGAGGCTATTAGTTAAGGACGAGCCTCGGCAGTCTTAATTTCGGCTTGTAGCTTGGTTCGACGCCTTTCGGGCTCGCGACTTCGCGGACGTCGAACCAGTGATCAAGCGCACTGTCTTCACCCACGGCTATAGTAAGAGATTCTTTCAAGGGCATTTTATCCGGAACGGCGTTAAAGTCAGTCAATATTCCGGGACAGACCTTGACAGCGGAAGGAGGCAGATAATATGTTGCTCCGGTGTATCGGCCGTCGGCAACGCAAAATAATGCGAAATCGACCGGATAACCGGCCCTGGCCGAGCGCGAACCGATTTCTTTTACAAGATCGATCGATCTCAAGTTTTCAAGATCGTCGGCAGAGAGAAAAATCTTGTACCAATACATAAATTCAATGCTTGCCAAACTATTACACCGATGCCCGAACGTGGACTAATTGGAAACCGCCGGATAAGTTGAAAACAACACAACATCTCAACTCAGTCACCGCCAGGTAGAAGCAACACGTATGCCATATGCAGAACTGGATCCTGTTTTCGGCAAGGATGAAAATTCGGATCTGTATTTGGGTCGGTTATAAAGACTGAAAAGACGGAGAAATCCAGAAATTTCCAAATCTTTTTATTTTGCTAGATCGTGCGTTTCGATCGCCAAGCAAGTCACGATATTTCTTCTTCAAAGAACTGGGTTTTGGACAGATTGCCCCGGAAGCGAGGAAAATTGGTGTAGCTAAACGCCCGATTCGAGAAACGATCAGATAATGCGAGGGGATTTAAAAAGAAGTCGAGGATCGTTCCCGATCCCCGACGTTATCAGTGTGCTCTAGGAACGGCGTATCGCCGTTGCTGTAGCCTTAATTTTGCTTAACCTTCCCAAACCAATAATCGAGCGCGTTGTTTTCGCCCACCGCTATCGCGAGCGCTTCGCCGTCAGGGATATTGTCCGGAACCGCGTTGAAGTCTGTTAGAACGGTTGGACAAATCTCCGTAGCCGTAGGCGGAAGATAGTAAACCGCGCCATCGATCCGACTGCTCGCCACACTAAAAAGGGCGAAGTCAGTTGGATAGCCTTCGCGCGCGGAACGCTGTCCTATCTCTCTCATGAGGTCGATCGACCTCATCGCATCAAGGTCGTCAGAGGTCAGAATAATTTTGTACCAATACATATTTTTACTAGTTGTAGATGAATGCATAAATGATATCGTTATCAAAAGCCGTTTGAGTTACCGCAAGAAATGTGCCAAGCATTGAGGAAGCCATAACTATTTGGCTGAGATCTTGAGCTGCGGGTGAATTGGCGAGTGATTAGGCGGTTAATATTGCGACTCAGGAGATTGAAATTTTCAGACGGCTTCATGACCTCACCATTCGAATCGGAGGCTCAGAAGGGAATAACGCCGCACCTGATTGTCTGCGAATGTTCCTAAATACCCCAAGAACTGGCAGTTTTCTCTCCCCTATCCTGCATCGGTTTGCGTAACTGCCACGATCTAAATGGCTTAACCGCGCAAAGGTGCTTAGGCACGGAATTCGCAAATTCTCCGACGGTTCGACGGCTCTTACACCACCAACAACGTCCAGGACGCTAACGAAAGATATTCAAGGAAAACAGGCACTTATGAAATATAAGATTCTTCTAGTTGACGACGAAGCTGCAAATCTGCGGGTACTCGAGAGATTGTTTGCCCGGGAATTCGACGTTCTGACAGCAAATTCAGGAGCGGAAGCTCTGACGCTGCTGACCATTTATGATTTTGCATTGATCATATCGGATCAACGTATGCCTGAGATGTCGGGAATTGAATTTCTCAAACGAGCAGCCGAAATGCGGGCTCAGACAGTTCGGATCATACTCAGCGGTTATACCGACGTCGGCGATCTTGTAGAATCAATCAATTCCGGTGTCGTCTATCAATACATCACAAAGCCCTGGACAAATGCCGACCTTTTGCAAACTGTGCGATTGGCGATGGAGTATTACGAAACACTCAGAACCCAGCTGCGATTCAAACAAGAAAATGAGCGTCTAAAGGCGCGTTTGAGATCAACGGTTCGCGGGTTCGTCGGTTTTGCCATGGAGATGCTTGATATGAGGCATTCAAAAGTGAGCAGACATTCGCTGCGGACCGCGCAATACGCCGAAGCTGTCGGACAACGCATCGCTCTCGAAGGCGACGATCTGGAGCAGCTTTACCTCGCGGCGTTCCTGCACGAGATCGCTCATTTGAGAATACCCGCACACTTGAGCGCCGGGGCTGCGTCACTACGCGGCGGCGAACTGCAGCTTTTTCTCGAATACTATCAGCGTGGTGTAAGATTCTTAAGCGATATTCCCGAATTTAATGAGGTTGCGACAGCTGTAAATTTCCAGCACGAGCGTTTTGACGGAAGCGGCTACCCGAATAATCTTGCGGGTGACCGCATTCCGCTTTATTCACGAATTATAGCGATAGCCGATGCCTATGATGAGATGCGCGACCCTCGTCAGCCGATTTCCGCACTCGATCATGAGAGCGCGTTGACTGTTTTGAGATCCGACGCCGGCGATCGGTACGATCCCGAACTTGTATCGGTTTTTTGCGATCTGGACTTTAAACATATCGGCCGCGATTCCGCATCGGTGCCGATCGGTGCCCGCGAACTTGTAACTCATGCCTAAACGAAAAATCTTGATCGTCTCTGACGACGACGAAAGACGGGACCTGCTGGCTTCGATCCTTGAGGCCGCGGGTTTTCCCGTGGTGTTGGGTCATGAGAATATAGCCGCCAGCGAACTTGCTGCCACTGTTGTTGCTGAGGCAAACGGGCAGGCAGTTGACGAGTATAAGCGGTTGCTTGAAAAGCTTTCGGGACTCGGACAAACGCTTGGAACTGCACACGACCTCTCGACGATCTTTGCGGCAATTCTCAAGTTCTCCATTCAATTGGTTCCTTGTTCCGCTCTTTTGATATCGCTTTACGACGAGGCGGCCGAAACCCGCAGGTTCATATATTTCTGGTACAACAACAGAGAAGTTGACGTCACAACCCTTGAGGCATTCCCCGCGGGTTCGGGCCCGAGTAAGCAGGCGATCATGTCGGGCGAGGTCACTATAATTAACAATTATGCCGATCTGATCTCAAATCAAACGCCGCTGTTCTCGTTTGGCTTCGACCAGGATCAACGCGTTCCGAACTCGGAGATCATTGCCCCGTTACGATTAATGGGAAATACGATCGGCCTCATCGAAGTGCAAAGCTACGAGAAGGACGTTTACACCGAGGAACACGCAGTCGCCATGCGCATGGCAGCGACGCTTGTAGCGAACGCCATCGAAAATGTGCGGCTTTCCGAGCAGGAGCGTCGTACAGAGGAACAGCTGCGTCTCGTCTTGCGGCTTGATTCCGTGGGCCGGCTGGCGGGCGGCATCGCTCACGATTTTAACAACATGCTGACGGCGATCAATGGCTATAGCGATCTCACGCTACGCAGCCTGAGCGATGATGACCCGCTGCGGCGAAACCTCGAGGAGATTAAAAAGGCCGGCGAACGGTCGGCCACGCTCACAAGTCAGCTTCTTGCATTCAGCCGGAAACAAGTTCTTACACCAAAGATCATAGATGTAAACAACTCGGTCAACGAAATGCTTTTGGCGCTGGAGCAGCTGGTCGGCGAAAATATTCAGCTAAAAATCGATTTTAAACCTGGCCTCGGCCTGGTCAAGGCCGATCCGGCGCAGCTGTCGCAAGTCATTGTTAACCTGGCCGTGAATGCAAGAGAGGCGATGCCGAACGGCGGAGAACTAAAGGTCGCGACCGCGAATGTCTTTCTTGACGAAGCTTATGTAAACACGCACGTCGGAAGCCACTCAGGAAACTTTGTACTTTTATCCGTCTCAGACACTGGCGGCGGAATATCCGAAGAGCAGCAGGAGCATATATTCGAGCCTTTCTATACGACCAAAGATAAAGCAAAAGGCACAGGACTCGGATTGGCCACGGTTTATGGGATCGTAAAACAATCGGGCGGACATATCTGGGTTGACAGCCAAGTTGGACATGGCTCGACTTTCAACGTCTATCTGCCCCTGATCGATGAAGCTGCGACGCCGGAAAAGCCGATTACCTCAGGAGTGCGTCCCGCCGGCGGCGGAGAGAGACTGCTGCTGGTCGATGACGAAGAGACGGTCCGAAATCTTGCTAAACAAATACTCGTCCGCTGTGGCTACAGTGTAATAGCGGCTGAAGACGCAGACCAAGCTTTAGAGATTCTCCGACGCCCGGATCAGCAAATCGACCTCTTGGTTACCGATGTTGTAATGCCCAAAATGTCCGGCCCGCAACTGGCAGAAAATACATTAAAAATTCGACCGGACATCAAAGTTCTGTATATGTCGGGTTACACCGATGACGCAGTTTTCCGAAAAGGTATAACTGATAGGGACCGAAATTTTATAAAAAAGCCGTTCACCTACGCATCGTTCAGCGAAAAGGTCAGAGAGATCCTTGACTCTTAGAATAGCGCCAAAACAGTCTCACACGCCCGCAGGCTCGATAGCATTGCTTGACAATCCAAAATCCACAATTCAAAATCAACGGACTCACGTAGCTAGGTAGGACAGAGCGTTCACCTCATAAGTGAAAGGCCGCTGGTTCGAATTCAGCCGGAGCATTAGATTCTTAGCCTGTTTCTTGCGGGGGTGAAACCCTTGGTTTCTCGACGACTTTACAAATCGCTATATTTTCAAGTCCTCGTCGCGATCGCCATCGGCATCCTGCTGGGTATCCTCTTTCCTGCGCTCGGTTCGCAGATGAAACCGCTTGGAGACGGTTTTATCAAGCTGATCAAGATGATGATCGCTCCGATCATCTTCTGCACCGTCGTCCTCGGCATTGCGGGAATGGAGGACATGAAAAAGGTCGGGAAAACCGGCGGTTTCGCCCTGCTCTATTTCGAGATAATGAGCACGGTGGCCCTGGTCGTCGGCTTGCTGGTAATAAACATCGTGCGTCCCGGTGCGGGAATGAATATAGATCCGGCGACGCTTGATACAAAAGCCATCGCCGCGTATGCCGAACCCGGCAAACTTCAAAGTGGGACCGATTTTCTGATCAATGTAATTCCGACCAGCGTGGTCGACGCCTTTGCAAAAGGCGAAATTCTTCAGGTTCTGTTTTTTTCCGTGTTATTCGGTTTTGCATTGCACAAATTCGGCGGAAAAAACTCGCTCGTCTTTAACCTTATAGAAAAAACGTCGCACGTTCTCTTTCAGATCGTCTCGATCATCATGAAGGTTGCGCCGATCGGGGCGTTCGGCGCAATGGCCTTCACAATAGGCACTTACGGATTGGGAAGTCTGGCGAACCTGGCCAAACTGATGGCGACGTTTTACATCACGTGCGTCATCTTTATCTTTGTCGTTCTGGGCCTGGTGGCATGGTTTCACTGCTTCAGCATTTTTAAATTTGTTCGCTATATAAAAGAGGAATTGCTGATAGTTCTGGGAACATCTTCGAGCGAGGCGGCCTTGCCGAGTTTGGTGGAAAGGCTTGAATCTCTCGGCGCAGGCAAATCAACAGTAGGTTTGGTCATACCGACGGGTTATTCGTTCAACCTCGACGGCACGGCGATCTACCTTACAATGGCGTCGGTTTTTATCGCTCAGGCGACGAACACCGACCTAAATATAACGCATCAGATCGTGCTTCTGGCGGTGCTGTTGTTAACGTCGAAAGGCGCGGCCGGCGTAACCGGAAGCGGCTTTATCGTCCTTGCCGCGACGCTCTCCGCCGTAGGTACCGTACCGGTCGCCGGGCTTGCTCTGATTCTTGGAATTGACCGGTTTATGTCAGAGGCGCGGGCATTGACAAATATTGTCGGCAACGGCGTCGCAACCCTTGTTGTTGCGAAATGGACAGGCGATCTCGATGTCGAGCAGATGCAGAGGAGATTAGCGAATCCATCGGGAATCAACCTCGGCGGTCCGGACGATCTCGCCGCCGAGACGCCGGGAGCGATGCCAGTGGCGTAAGTCCTGAATTCAGCCGATCTACTTTTTCAATGTCCGCACATATCGAACGAGTGCGTCGATCTCGTCCGCGGTAAGCTTCTTTTCAAAACTCGGCATTGCCTTAGGGCCGGTGCGGATGGCGTCGGCAATCTCCTTGTCGCTCGTATTTGATTGAAAATCTGCCGTGGTCAAGTTTCGAGCATGGGTAAATTTCCCACGAAAAGTTTTTGCCTCACCGTCCGAACCGTGACACTTTGCACAATTTTTTTCAAAAAGATCCTTTCCCGAAGCTTGGTCCGTTGGGGCCGGTCCGGCAGCAGACATCTGGGTCGTGTGATAAAACATTGTCAGGCAAAGCAAAAAAATTCCGCTTGCGATCACGATAACTTTGGTTTTTTTCATAACGTTCCGTCCCTGTGAGAAAGTGAATATAAGATTGCCGACATCGGGTTCCGGTTGCTTTGGCGGCGGATATTTGCATTTCTGGAAACTCCGGCTGAATAAGTCTTTTTATTAAATGAACGGAAAATAACGGTTAACAAGCACAGTGGCAGGCAATTTTGCACAGGTCGGCTGAGGCGGAAGCCCTTTTCGTTTTTCATTTCACGCTCCTCGACGCCGCGCCGCAAATTTCGCGCGGCTTTTTTGTTTAAATCCATCAAGTCCCGCAAGTGTCCGAAAATCGCTCTTTTTATTTCCATCCATTTATGGCAAGTTAATAATGTATGCAGAAAGTATTGTCGGCAAAGGAGATGCGCGAGGTTGACCGTCTGACCACCGAAAGGTACGGCATTCCCTCGCTGATACTTATGGAAAACGCCGCGCAGGCGGCCGCGTGCATTATTCGCGAAAAGCTTGGCGGAACCGTTGACGGGAGTTCCATTCTTGTGATGTGCGGCCGCGGAAACAACGGAGGCGACGGTGCAGCGCTTGCGCGCGTTTTGTGGCAGCAGGGAGCCGACGTCGAGGTCTGTCTCTTTGGAAAGGTCCAAAACACCGAAGGCGATGCACGCGTAAATTTTGAGATACTGCAAAACATCGCGGAGTACGAAGGCTTTGAGTTGACCCAGGCCGATCTCGCTTTCGAGGAGATCGAAACCCTCGAAGAATGGCTCGAATACGACAGTCTGAATTTTCATGCGGACGACCCGGACGTGCTTGTCGATGCGTTGTTCGGGACAGGGCTGTCGCGGCCGCTCGAGGAAATGTACGAACAGGCCGCGGCGTACATAAATGCATTTTGCGAGGGATCGGACGAATGCGGAACGCTCGTCGTTTCGCTCGATGTTCCGTCCGGGCTCGATGCCGACCGTGCAAACCAGATCGGCACGAACGTCCACGCTCATCTCACCGTCAGCTTTACGGCGCCAAAGCTGGCGAATGTTCTGCCGCCGGCGTCCGATTTTAATGGCGAGCTGCACGTTGTGAATATCGGTTCGCCCTGCGAGTTGGTGAACAATTCCGCATCGCAGGCATTTGTTTCGCAGGAAACCGACGCTGCGCACTGGTTAAAGCAGACCGAATTTTTTCCGGGGTCATACAAAAATAAACGAGGACACGCGCTCGTTATTGCCGGTTCGGAAAACTACACGGGAGCTGCGGTACTGTGCGGAAATGCCGCGATTCGCTCCGGAGTCGGGCTCGTGACGATGATGGTTCCCGGATCGTCACAGAGTGCAATTGCTTCGCGCGTTTTACCCGAGGTGATGGTACGCGGCGTGTCCGAGACGCCATTGCACTCTATCTCGGAAAAAGCATTTTCCGATATCGAGGAATTCTGGAAAAATGCCGACGTTGTTGCGATCGGCAGCGGCTTGTCGCATGTTGACCCGAGTACGAAAAAGTTTGTTAACAAGGTAATAAAGGAGCGAAGAACACCAGTCGTTATCGATGCCGACGGGCTAAACCTGCTTTCGCCATTCAGGATCAAAGGTGACGACCTGCTGCCGCTTATTCTGACGCCGCACGAAGGCGAATTTTTGCGTCTGCTTGGGGCAAAGGATAAAAAAGTGCTTGATCAGCGCGTGTCGGCGGTTCGAGATTTCGCCATTCGCAATGATGTAATTTTGGTCTTGAAAGGAGAGCGGGTTTTGATCGGCGCGCCGGATGGCCGCGTGGTGATCAACCCGACAGGGAACTCAGGCCTCGGAAAAGCCGGCAACGGCGATACGCTAACGGGGATCATCGCCGGATTCGTTGCTCAGGCCGTTCAGATGCATGTTGATATATTCGAAACCGTCGTTGCGGCTGTTTATATTTCAGGCCTCGCCGGAGACATCGCTGCCGCGAAATTTGGAAAGCGAGTCCTTACAGCATCCGACGTGCGCGATTCGTTAGCCGACGCTTTTGAGCTGCTGGAATCTCCGAATGCAGAAGCCCGCGCCTGAGCGAGGGCCGTAAATCCAACGTTAACATTTCGCCCTTGCTTACGCGCTGCCTTTCGCAATGGGACGACGGGCTTTGCGGAAACCCTTAAAAATGACCTCAGACTTCATATCCAACTCACCCGAACAAACCTTCGGTTTTGCCGAAGAACTCGGCCGTTCGCTAAAAGGAGGCGAACTCATCCTGCTCACCGGCGGGCTCGGAGCGGGCAAGACGCTTTTTACCAAAGGGATTCTGGAAGCTCTCGATTTCGACATCGACGAAGTAACCAGCCCAAGCTTTACTCTTGTTAATCTCTATAACGCCAAATTTGACGTTTACCACATCGATCTTTGGCGGCTCGATGAAGCAGCCGATGCCGCCGTCGCTGTCGGGCTTGATGAAATTCTCGAAAAAGACAACGCCGTCGTAATCGTCGAATGGGCCGAGCGGCTAAAGAAAAAAGATTTTGCAGCGAAGGTAATTCGCGTAAACATCGAAGGCGACGGCGACGAACCACGCCGGATCGCAGTTTCTATGCCATCCACATATCCGATGGTCAACGGTTAATTTTTTTCAGTACCACCTGCGGTAGCGGGTGGTTGAACATATTTAACGGAGACTTTCCGAAATAACTGATAACTGAAAATGTAGAGCAGCGTTTTCACTTTTCAGTTATCAGTTATTTCAGAGGTAAGCACGTTGGTATTGGAATGCGACTCAACAAAGCCAGAATCATCATTCACAAGAAACGCCGCAAACTCGAGCTGTTTGACGGCAAAACGCTTGTCAAAACTTATGAAATTGCACTTGGCAAAACTCCCGTCCGCGATAAAGAGATCGAGGGCGACGGCAAAACTCCCGAGGGCGAATTTTATGTATTCACAAAAAACGACAAGAGCAAATTTCACCTGTCGCTTGGTTTAAGCTATCCGAACCTGGAGGACGCGGAGCGCGGTCTTTCCGCAGGATTGATCACGAAAGCAGAATACGACGCAATTGCTGAGGCGATCGCCAAAAAGAAAATGCCTCCGCAAACCACGAAACTCGGCGGCGAGATCTATATCCACGGTGGCGGAACCGACGGCGATTGGACCCAGGGCTGTGTTGCCCTTGCGGACGACGATATCAAAAAGCTTTTCGACAGTATTCCGGTTGGGACTCCTGTCCGGATATTACCATAACCTCGGCTATCGCTCCGGATTTCCGACCAGTTCGGGGTCGGGCACAACATCTCCGACTGCAGCCCGCCTGTATGTGAAGAATATAATTACGACCATCACAACCAGGATCATCAGCGAAGAAGCTATGCGTCCCAGATCAAGACCGCCTTCGTCTAACGGTTTGGTCAGCGTGTCGCCGAGCGTTGCGCCGAGCGGACGCGTAAGAATGTAAGCTGCCCAGAAGAGAATACTGTGCGATATCTTTGTGGTATAGAGGGCTATTGCAACCAATGCGATCAACGCCGCAAATATAACTGCTCCCCATTCAAACCCGAAACCCAGATCGTCTGCGGTAAAATCACCAAGAGCCGTACCCAGCGTATTGGAAACCAAGATCGTCAGCCAGTAAAACACTTCGTCTTTTCGATCCGTAATGTTTTCAAATTCGAGTCGACCCATGGTGAAACGCCAGACGGCAAGAACTATCATGACTCCGCAAAACAGAATGGCCGACGATTTGATGTAGCCCATCCCTAGGGTACGGTCGAAATAGTCCGACATGGTAGTCCCGACGGTAGTGGTCGCCACGACGACCGCCCAATAGACGAATGGAATGTATCGTCTCGCCGCCACCTGGCCTGCGAGCGTTACGGCAAAGAAACCTAGAAAGATCAGGCTGCCAACGGCATAGCCCAGATCAAGTGTCATCGTTACCGCGTCGCCGCCTGTTTCGCCCAGCGTTGTCGCAAGGATCTTGATGATCCAGAACATGAGTGTGACCTGTGGAACTTTACTTAACAGGTCAGGATTTCCGTTCCTCGTCGAACCTAAATTCATCGCCGCCTCCTCCAAAATCGTGTACGGTTTTGATATGCACACACGAAGCTATCAGGGGATATTTGCAAGAACCGTACCCTCGTGCGTTAATTATTGAAAACACACGTAGTTATTGGCAGCAATTTGTTGATGTTCCAAAATTTCGAGGCGGGTGTTAAGATGAAATTAACATACGGCCCAGCGTCATTTGCCTTATAATTTAAACCTTCCATATGACGCATGCCGCAACTGAAAGTAGTTGAAAGGTTAACGCAAATGTCACCCAGATTGTATGCCTGCATAATTTCGGCTGATGCAAAACATGACAAAGATGTTTTATTGTCAATTGCGCAACAGTTTTCTTACAGCATCGAACGGCTGGAAGATGGCGTTCTGTTTGACGTGAGCGGCCTGCAAAAGCTCATCGGCAGCCCGAGACAGATCTCGCAAAAAATACTAAAACAGCTCGAGGAAACCCGCGTTTCGGGAAACGTCGCTGTCGCCGATGCGGCGGAAACGGCCGTTCTGCTTTCTCGCCATAACAAAGGGCTGAGCCATACGGTTTCATCTCCGGATGAATTTCGCCAACTGCCTTTGCAGGATCTGCAGATCGAACCCGACACTCTGAACGTTTTTAACGCCCTGGGGATAACCCGTGTTGAAGAATTGCAGCAAATTCCGGCCGATGAACTGATCGCACGCTACGGCCAGGAATTTAAAAACGTGCTCGACGTGCTCGAGCAAAACGGCAAGCGGTTTTTGACGCCGAATGTCAGAGAAAACCACGTCGCCTGGTCCTATAACCTTGATTTTCCGGTTGACGATTTTGAACAGCTGATCTTTATCGTCAACCACGGTTTGGACAAGCTTCTGGGCCAGGTCGAGCATTATGGGTTCAGCACCGAACAGCTCGATATTTCGTTCAAGCTGCAAAATAAAACCGGGCGCGAATATCAGATAAAAACATCGTTCCCGACGCTGGAAAAAACGTTTTGGCTAAAGCTTGTAAATTTGAGGATCTCGCTCGACCCGCCCGAGTCCGAAATTATTTCCATCAAGATCGTTGCGTATTTCACGCGGCCGCGGCCCGCGCAAAAAGGCCTCTATTCCGTGTCGCGCCCCGACCCCGAAAACCTTTTGCTGACGGTCAACAAAATTAAAAGGCTGGTCGGCGAAGGCAACGTCGGCGTGCCGGTGCTGCTCGATCAACAGCTGGCTGAGGCGTTCGAGATCGATTCTGAAGAACTGCCCAAAGGCAAGGAAAGAGTTGAGATCAGATCCGAAAACTCGGTGATCGCGTTGAGCTATTTTCATCCCCCGCTCGCGGCCGAGGTTTTGGTGCGCGATAAACGTCTGGTCTTTATTCGCACACAGTTTTTCCAGGGCCGCGTTCTCGAATATAGCGGCGTCTGGAAGGGAAGTTCGAAATGGTGGGAAAAATCGTGGAAAACGCAGGAATGGGACGTTCAGATCGAAAAGCAAGGCGTTTATCGCCTGCGCAAGTGCGACGACGGTTGGTTTTTGACAGGGGAATATGACTGATCCGATTTTGGATTTTGAAAGCCCCACCCGCTACCGCAGGTGGTACTGACTTAAATCTGCATTCCGCATTCCGAAATCCGCAATCTGAAGATGTTTTACGAACTGCATACACGATCGGCTTTTAGCTTTCTTTCCTCCGGGTCGCAGCCTCAGCGTCTGATCGACCGGGCGGCGGAATTGGGGATCGACGGCGTTGCCTTGCTCGACAGGGACACACTTGCCGGTGCAGTTCGGTTTCATTTTCAAGCACGGGATAAAGGCCTCAAGCCGATCATCGGTTCCGAGATCACGATGGAAGACGGCAGCGCTTTGCCGCTTCTGCCGCTGAATCTGAAAGGCTATCAGAATCTTTCCAGGCTGATCACGACCATCAAGCTTCGCAATAAAAAGGGCGAGCATTTCGCCACGCGCAAGGATATCGAGGATCACTCCGACGATCTGCTCTGCTTCACGGGCGGAGCGGACGGCTTTATTCACAACAGCATAAAAAACGGCAGCGGCCAGACCGATCTTGCGTGGCTGAAATATGTTTTTGGCGACCGGCTGTATATCGAGCTGCAGCGGCATCACCTGCGTAACGAAGAGGCCGTGAACCAATCGCTTTTGGAGCTGTCCCACAAGCTTTATATCCCGTATTTTGCCGGCAACGGAGCGTATTACGCTGACGAACATGACCGCGAGGTTTTCGACGTTTTTACCTGTATAAAAAATCACTGCACGATCTATGACGCGGGCAAATTGCTCTCGGAAAACAGCGAACGTTATCTGAAACCAAAACAGCAAATGCTTAACTTGTTCTCGGATTATCCTGAAGCGGTAGAGATAACCGGCGATATCGCTTCGCGGATAAATTTCTCGATGGATGAGTTGTCCTATATCTTCCCCGACTATCCGGTCGGCCCTGATGAGACCATGGACTCCGTCCTGCGGGCCAAGGCCATCGAACGCTCTGTTGAGCGTTACCGCGACAAGCCGTGGCCGCTGCGGGCACAGGTGCTGGGGCGTCTCGAAAAAGAGTTCCGGGTGATCGAGATGAAAGGGCTTGCCGGATATTTTCTGATGGTTTGCGATATCTCCGATTTTGCCAAAAGCCGGAAAATACTCTCGCAGGGGCGCGGCTCTGCTGCCAATTCCGTGGTTTGTTACGCGCTCGGCATAACAGCGGTCGAGCCTATCGCGAACAAACTGCTGTTCGAGCGTTTTTTGTCCGAAAAATACGAGCAATATCCCGATATCGATATCGATCTGCCGTCCGGCGACGACCGCGAAGAGGTTATCCAGTACGTATATCGAACGTATAAGGAGCGCGGTGCGGGCATGACGGCGAACGTCATCAGCTATCGCGGAAAATCGGCCGTGCGCGAGGTCGGCAAGACATTCGGTTTCGGGCCGGATGTTTTGGACAAGCTGTCCCGGCTTAATTCGCATTACGAAACATATAAGGGCGATGAGCTGACACGCCGGCTTAAGGAAGAAGGGTTCGATGCGAACGACAATATACGGTTGAGAAAATTTGGCGACTTGTACACACGCATTCTCGATTTTCCGCGTCATCTCGGCCAGCACTCGGGCGGCATGGTCGCGTCGTGGGAAAGGCTTGACGGCATAGTCCCGATCGAGCCGGCGTCGATGGAAAACCGCAACATCATCCAATGGGACAAGGACGATTGTGAAGCGCTAAAGATCGTAAAGGTCGATCTGCTCGGCCTCGGCATGATGGCCGTTTTGCGCGATTCGATAACGCTGATAAAAGAGCAGCACGACGAAGACACGAGCCTCTATAAACTTCCGTACGACGATGAAAAAGTTTTTGAGGCTTTGCAGAATGCCGATACGGTCGGGATGTTCCAGGTCGAAAGCCGAGCGCAGATCGCTTTTCTTCCTAAATCAAAACCAAAAACTTTTTACGACATAGTCGTGCAGGTCGCCATCATTCGTCCTGGTCCGATCGTCGGCAAAATGCTGAGTTCCTACATCAAACGGCGACAGGGCCTGGAAGAGGTCACGTACCCGCATCCGTCGCTAAAACCGGTTCTGGAACGCACCCTGGGCGTTCCGCTTTTTCAGGAGCAGCTGCTAAAAATGGCGATGGACATTGCGGGATTTACCGGATCGGAAGCCGAAGAGCTGCGCCGCGCGATGGGTTTCAAACGGCCCGACATAAAGCTCGAATCGATAGGCGAAAAGCTGCGAAAGGGAATGAGCGAGCGAAACATTCCCAAAGAAGTTCAGGAAAACATCGTGGCCTGCGTAAAGGCTTTTTCCAACTACGGCTTTCCCGAATCGCACGCGTACAGTTTTGCATTGCTTGCCTACGCGTCGGCTTATTTTATGGTCCATTATCGCGCCTGTTTTATGACCGCGATGCTGAACAATTATCCGCTCGGGTTTTATTCCGCTGCGACATTGGTAAAAGACGCGCAGCGGCACGGGCTGCATTTTATCGCGCTCGATATAAACAGATCGCAGTACCTTTTCACTATCGAAGAAGTCGATGGCGAAAAGCAGGTGCGCGTCGGCCTGAAATATGTAAAAGGCTTGCGAAAAGAGATCGGCGAGAAGATCGTAGCGGAGCGTGAACACCCTGCTCGGCTCGGCCGCACTGTTTGCGGTGAGGCCGGTCAGGTTCCTTACACGAGTGTTGAAGACCTTGTTCATCGGGTGCCCGAAATAAACAAGCGTGAGATCAGAGCGTTAAGCCTCGCCGGAGCGCTGAATTTTGAAAATACCGTGCACCGCCGCGAAGCACTTTGGCAATCGGAGTTGGCGATAAAACCTGAGGGCCCGCTGTTCGAAGGTGTCGGTAGCCCGCACGTCGGTAAGGGCTCGGCCATAGATCCAGACACTTCGTTTCTAAAACCCATGGAAGGCCTCGAGCTTGTCGAAGCCGATCTAAACAAAACCGGCATCTCTATAGGCAAACACCCGATGGCGTTCATTCGTGAAGAGCTGACCAAGCGCGGCATTCTTTCCGCCATCCAGGCCCGCGATCTGAAGAAAGGACAGGTCGCGTCGGTCGCCGGTGCAGCGATAATCCGCCAGCGCCCGATGACGGCGAACAACGTCGTGTTCATCACGCTCGAAGACGAAACCGGCCACTCGAATTTTGTCGTGATGCCAGATGTGTTTGAAAGATACCGCGCCGTTATAAACCGAAACGATTACCTGATAATACGGGGCGTTTTTGAAGAAAGAGGAATGCTGAGGTCGATACATTTCGAGCCGATAAATAGCTTTACCGCCGAGGTGGTTTCGCACGATTTCCGCTAATCTCTTGCTTATTTGCTCTTTGAAAATATGGTTAATGCGATGCCGCCGAGTATCAGCAAGCCGGCGATCCATAAACGCATCGTGGCCGTTTCGGCAAGAAAAAGCACGCCGCCGATCGCCGCAATGACCGGCACTGCAAGCTGCACTATCGCCGCACGCGTTGCCACAAGATGTTTGAGCGCCGCGTACCAGATCGTATAACCGATGCCCGAGGCGACTGACCCCGACAGGACAGCCAGCAAAACACCGCGGCTTGATAAATGCATCTGCGAAATTATCGGAATGCTTATCAGGATGACCATCGGCACCGAGCGAATAAAATTTCCAGTCGTGTCCGCCAGCGGATCGCCGCTGCCCTTGCCGCGAAGCGTGTAAAATCCCCATGCCACACCCGCCGCGGCCATCAACGCCGAGCTTACAGGCGGCGGAGAACTCAGGCCCGGAAACACAAGATAGACGAGTCCGCCCAGCGCGGCGGCAAGGCCGATCCATTCGAGTATCCGCGGCCGCTCACCGCGAAACAACGCCGTCGCGATCATCGTCAACTGGACGCAGCCGAACAGGATCAACGCTCCGGTACCCGCCGTCAGGCTAATGTACGCGAATGAAAAACAAATAGCATACGCAAAAAGAAAAAACGCGGAAATCCAGTTTCCACGTTTCGCATTGCCGCCCTTGCTAAAAAAATAACTGAGCGTAATGAGTGTCACTGCACCCGATATCAGCCTGACCGAAGTAAAGCTCGCCGGATCGATCGCTTCGCTTCTGAGCGCCAATCGGCAAAGTATCGAATTGAACGCAAATGCGACCAGTGCGAGCGTTGTGTATAGAGCGATTCTCATCGGATAATTTCCGGAATAACTGAGAACTAAGAACTGATAACTGAAAATTTCGGATGCGTGGTTTTAATTATCACTTTTCACTTATCAGTTTTCAGTTATTTCGAATGTATCTCGGATGAAGTTCACTCTTGTCATCCTTCGTCCCGGATCCGTGCAATGTCCGATCCGCTGTCTTCGCGATCCTGAACCACTCCGACACCGCTTTCCGGCTCCGTCATCTCGTGATGTTCCGTCGAATGGTCCTGCCCGGTTTTCTTACCGGTTTTATCGTCCGTTATTGCGTCAACCTGTTCGTCGCCAACTTCGCCTGTGCCGCGCGGCTCGTGCCGCTCGCGTCCTGTTTCCTGACCCATGTTCGTTTCCCTCCTTGTACAAAAATTATATCAAAGGGCCTTTCCTGCAAATTTAATTCCCCTCGGCGTCCTCTGGGTTTAAATTCTTCGTTTCCGGCCTCAAATGCGGAAACAAGATCACGTCCCTGATCGAATGCTTGTTTGTCAGCAGCATCACCAGCCGGTCAATGCCAATGCCAATACCGGCCGTCGGCGGCATTCCGTACGAGAGGGCTCGGATGTAATCTTCGTCAAGTACCATTGCCTCTTCGTCGCCGCGTTCGCGTTCCTTTACCTGGTCGATGAAACGGTCGTACTGCTCCTTCGGGTCGTTCAACTCCGAAAAGCCGTTTGCAACTTCCATTCCGTATATATAGAGTTCAAACCGTTCAGCTATTTGGGGATTATTAGGCGAGGCCTTGGACAGCGGTGATATTGCCTTTGGAAAGTCAATGATAAAGGTAGGGTTGAGAATGGACCGCTCCACAGTAATCTCGAACAGCGTAGCCAAATTGCTCCCGTATTTCTTTCCTGCGTCAGTAAATATATAGTTCTGTACTCTTTCCCAACGTTCTGATGCTGATTCAAACGGCTCAAACTGAAATGTTATAAGCTTTGCAACCTGAATTGGATCATCAAGCCAAGCGGCATCAAACCCAATATCTGGCCAAACCGTAGAAGCGACCCGAGCAATAGCTTCCTTCATTGTCAACCGCTCAAATTTACTAAAATCAATTTTGTTCCCTTCGTAATCAACAACGAGCGATCCAACAGCATTTTGGACTGCCTGCCTCAACAACTCCTCACAAAAATTCATCATGCCCTCGACGTCCATATAGGCGCAGTAAAATTCGAGCATCGTGAATTCCGGGTTGTGCTTGTATGAGATGCCTTCGTTGCGAAAGTTTCGGTTCAGCTCGTAAACCTTTTCAAAACCGCCGACGATCAGACGTTTGAGATAAAGCTCCGGCGCGATGCGCGCGTACAGCGTGATATCCAATGCGTTGTGGTGCGTTTCGAAGGGCTTTGCGGCGGCGCCGGTCGCTTTTGGCGTGAGCATCGGCGTTTCAACTTCGATATAGCCGTGGCTCTCGAGAAAATTGCGCATCGACGAGATCGTTTTCGCACGGACCTCAAAAACCTGGCGAGTCGTCAATCCTTCGTGCTCGACCTGCAGGCTCGAACCGATCAGATCGGCGTATCGCCGCCGCTGGCGTATCTCGGCGTCCGCGATACCGTGCATTTTGTCCGGCATCGGCAGCATCGCTTTAGCAAGAAATTGCAGCTTCTCGACATGAACAGAGATCTCGCCGGTGTTCGTGATGAACAGATATCCCTCGACGCCGATAAAATCGCCATGATCGAGCACCTGCCACGCGGCCCAGCCATTTTCCTCGTCGAGCGAATTGTCAGCATCGTTCCTGATCAACGCGAACGTGCCTTTTTTCGCATACACCTGCAGCTTGTTCATCCCGTCGGTGAGATGGACAAAATTACCACGCGGCGGTGTCGTCAGACGCCCGGCGATCCGCACCGTGCCGAATTCCTTCAACCGCGCGTTCAGTTGATCTTTCACATCAGCCGGCGGCCGCTCGCCGGGATTCAGCTTCGCGAGAACATCCTTTATTTCCGCGACGATCTTCGTAACCGGCTCAAACTTAAGCAGGTTCGTTATCGTGTCTTCGTCGCCGGTTATTCGGCTGCGTACAAATTTGTTCGGGTAAACGTTGCCGACCAGTTGGCGCAGAGCGTCAAGGTGGTCACGACGGGCGTTGGTTTGATCGTTTTGTTCGACTATCTCATCGAACCTCGGGGTATGCATATTTCGTTCCGGTTTAGTTAAATAACTGATTATAAAGAACCATTCCGGCAACGGCAAAGTCGCAAAGAAAAACAAAGTTTTGGACACTCTTGAGAATATGGCACAATAGTAAAAAACACGCTGAGAAAATTTCGATCTGCGCCACCCTCCATCTCGAAGTTTTCCGCGTGTATCTGTGTCTATGGTTTTGACGCCTAAAGAGGATTCACAAGTTTTGCGGATCGTTAACGAGATCCGGGCCGGTCGGCGTATTGTCTCGCTCAACGGCCTCACATCCACAGCCGCGGCCGCGTTCGTGCTGTCCGAGATCGGCGCAAGAGTTCAGAGATCCATTGTTGTCATCACTGACTCCAATAAGGATTCCGAGGTTTGGGAACGCGATCTTCGGTTTTGGTCAAACTCCGCAAGTCGCGATCCGCGATCCGCAATTTACTGCCTTCCGGCCTATGAGACCGAGGTTTATTCCGGCGTCTCGCCTCACGCAGAAACACAGGAACGCCGCGCACTCACCCTTTGGCAGATCGCGCGTCAGCAGCCAAAATTTCTGGTCCTCCCGGCAAAATCGCTCGTAACGCGCATCACCCCGCAGCGGGAAATTTTTGCTCTCGGCGCCCGGGTAAAACGCGACGAGGACCTTCCGCCCGATGAGCTTGTCGCAAAACTAATCTCATCGGGCTACGTTCGCGAAGATCCGATCGGCAACTTCGGTCAGTTTTCCGTTCGCGGCGGCATAGTCGACGTTTGGTCGCCTAATTCCGAAAATCCGGTCAGACTCGAATTTTTCGGCGATACGATCGACTCGATCCGCGAATTTGACGCCGAATCGCAGCTTTCAAAAAACCAGTTGACCGAAACCGAGATCTTGCCGATGCGCGAGTTTGCCGCTTCGCCGCAGGATTTTCGCGATTGGTCATTTTTTGCAAACGAACGCTTTTCGGACGAACGTTTCGCACGCACGCTCAAAGACCGAACCGATTTTGCCGACGAAGGCGAATCGTTTTCCGGCTGGGAATTTCTGTTTCCGCTTGTTGGACCGCGAACGTCGAACATTCTCGAATATCTCGACGACCCGATCCTCGTCATCGATCAACCCGGGCTCATCGATCAAACCCTTTCGCTGTTTTACGACAATCTACGGTCACGATTTGCCGAAATAAATGAGATCGGCGAGATCGGTCTGCCGCCCGAAGATCTTTTCCTCGAACCTGAAAAAATTCGCGAGCTGCTTGCGCCCGTTCAGCGGATCGAGCTGCGCTCGCTTGGCAAAACCGCTGCACAGACCGACGAAGATTT
>DATJGV010000055.1:0-3892 GCA_035494575.1 Pyrinomonadaceae bacterium
AGTCTCGGTCTGGATCTTGTACGAGGTTATTACTTTTCCGCATATCTGGAACCTGCGGACCGAAAACCCTACGACGACGTCTCTGATCGAATATCGAATGTCCGAGGCTAAGGCCGACGGCGAAGAGCCGAGAAAATACCAAATATGGATGCCGATCGAACAGATCTCGCCGAACCTGCAGCGTGCAGTCATGGCGGGCGAGGACTCGCGGTTTTTTGAGCATCACGGGTTCGATTGGGAGGCGATACAAAAAGCGTGGGACGACGGAATGAAAGAGGGCGAAAAAGAGGCAAAGGAAGAAGGCGATTACGACCCGAACGACTGGATACCGCCAATGCCGAGCTTTAAACGCGGAGCCTCGACCATATCGCAGCAGCTAGCGAAAAATCTTTATCTGTCCGAAGAGCGCAGCTTTTTGCGCAAAGGCCGGGAAGCCGTTTATACCTATTTCCTCGAACGTGAATTAACTAAGAAGCGGATCCTTGAACTCTATCTCAACGTCATCGAATGGGGCGACGGCGTTTACGGCGCCGAGGCCGCCTCGCGGACCTATTTCAAAAAGTCTGCGTCCGACCTAACGCCATCCGAGGCCGCTTTTCTTGCCGCGATCATTCCCAGCCCTTTGAACGTATTTAATCCCAAGAAAAACCCGAAACGCGTAGCAAGGCGACAACGAGTGATCTTGCGGGGAATGAATTCGATCAAGCTTGCCTACTGAGACGATTCTGAATTTATTCGAAAAGTAATTATGAATTCATAATTCCTAATTCATAATTACTTTTGTTTGACCAGACGTAATTAAAAAGCGAGCCAACCGGTGACTCGCTCTTGACTTGCTCTTGATTTGCTACTTGGCGGCTAATTCCGTTGGTTCGGGCGGCAGGAAATGTCGCGGATTGATCGGCCTGTCATTTAACCGAATCTCATAATGCAGGTGCGGTCCCGTCGAGCGTCCTGTTGAACCGACCAAACCGAGCAATTGCCCCCGAGTGACAGTATCGCCGACCTCGACGTCGATATGCGAAAGATGGCCATAACGCGACGTCAGGCCGTACCCGTGGTCGATCTCGACCATGTTGCCATAACCGCCTGAATATCCGGCCTTTATAACCGTTCCGCCGGCAGGCGCCACGACGAGGTCGCCACGGTCGCCCGAGATGTCCATTCCGGGATGAAATTCGTAGGTCCGGCCGCCGAACGGATTGCGCCTAAAGCCGAATTCGTTATTGATCTTGCCCACGTGTGCCCAGATCGAAGGAATAAACGCCGGATCGCCCGTTGTTTGAATTACCGTGATCTGATTGTCGATCTCACGTGTTTCCGGGTCCACGGATTCGTTAAACGCCGGTCCTCCGCTGTTCGGCTCATAATTGTTTGCCGTGGCGGGACGCGTGTAATCGATCGGATCTTTCGAAGCTGCTTTGACTGTAAGCTGATTTAAGAAAGGTGCGGAGTCGTTAGCGGGAGCAATTGCGGTGGTGTTAAACACGCCATTCAGGCCAAACCCAAGTGATGAAATACCGAATACAAAAAATAGACTAATAGATGAGTAGTGCAAAAGCCTTTTTGAGACCCTCACCCTGCGAATAAAAATTTTAGATTTTAAAGAATGCGATAAAAGAAAAGTGTAATACTTATCGTCTTTCTGCATTATGCTGTAAAGCTCCTTTTAATGATTTCGTACCGAAAATCCAGCGTCTCGGCACACGGAATCACGCAAGTATAGCCGCGAGCGACTAACGCGAAACCAATTTTAATACTTACTGCTTAGGAACATGCATTGTGTTCCGATATGGGATGGTCAACCAAAATTTTCAATTTGTGTTGCTATTTTGGAAATTTTACGTTAGCACACGCCCGATAGGATGGCAAATGCCCGAACAGGCTTCTTCGTTTCCCGGGCTGCGGTGTTAGGTGAATTTCCGTTACCGGCGACTTTGCGTGAAATGACGCAAAGGCCGCAAAGAAGATACTTATACACCGTTATGGCTGTCTTTACGTCGTTGCTGTATGCCTTTTAAGACCAAAAAACCGACCGCAACGAGTACGGCGACAAATGCGAGAACGAGCAATAGTTTCAAAACGACGGAAATGAAACCGATCAGCGAGATTATTGACTTTAACAGCGCGATAACCAGGGCGATTATCACCAAAATGCTGCCGCCGATCCCTCCGGCCTTCAACCAAGTAGCCATATCAAACTCCTTATGAAACTATTTAGCGGTTGCTGATGGCCCTACTTAAAGAAGACATAAAAAGGCAACCGGATTCCATTATAACAGTATCTTTATCTGTCCCGCCAAGCTCCGCTGCGTGCGCTATCTGCATAATTCGCATTCGGATCATACTCCTGACGGTTAAAAGCCGTTTCGCTCAATGCAAAATTCGCGGAAACATCGCGGCTGCGCACATCCGGCCAACCCGCATCCGCCTTAGGCTTGAAAATATAACCGCGGAGCAGATAGACGCCGAGGCCGATCAAAGCTATTGGCAGAAGCCCGCGCATCAGGAACCGAAGGTTCAGCACCGATTGCAGCAAAAACGCTGCGCCGAGAACACTTAGGACGATTCCCCACATTTTCGGGTTGCCCGAAAATCGCTTGACCAGGATGTCTTCCGCCACGTCCGGTGTTACACCCGAACGGATCATCTGAGCTGTCCGCCACGAATCAAGAGCGGAGAAGAACCACATGCCGATAAATCCAAAAAAGAAGATCGGCGTTCCGGTAAGGACCGCCATTTGAAACAGCCCGACAAAAACTCCGAAATAAACCAGAGCCTTTACGGTTTGGCCGTTATATGCCGCACCGAGACCCGGACAAACCAGTGAAAGCAGTGTCGCGATCACAGGCGATGTTCGCTTCTTAACAAATGGCACATACGAAGACTGATTGTGCTGACGCAGCATATCGACGCCCTGGACGATGCAGTCCTGGCAAAAGGGAAATCCCTTTATGCGGTGATCGCACGCCGGGCAAAGCGGTTTGCCGCACCCGTTGCAATTTACGACCGCCACATTCTGGCTGTGATACACACAATTCATTACTTCTTATCCTCGTTCACATAATTTGTTCCCGAAACCGGCTCCTGCCTCAACGTTTGCGTCGGGTTGCCGTTCCATGCATCGGCACTTTGCTTATAAGTTTGTTCCGCGAGTTCGACGCCTTTTTCATAAACGTTCGACAGCGAACCGTCGGCCGAAACCGACTGGGTGAAAAACATCACCGCGAACAATAGTATCATCGCAACCGGTGCGAGCTGCGGCATTGCGATCGGGACCCTGAACCCGCGCAGCCATTCAGCGATCTGAGCGGTTCGCGAAGCCTTCACTTCTGCTGCTCTAGCCGTGCCGATCGTGGACTGCAGGATCCTTGCATGCAATCCTTCCGGCAGCGGAAGTTCTTCCATCTTGTATGTGTAACACGCCGCAATCGAGCGGACGACCATTCCAGGCAAGTCCGTGCACGCGTTGCAAAGCACGGCGTGCCGTTCCCAACGGTGGAAAAGCGTCGCCGGCAAAAAGCCGTCCATGTAATCGGTAAGGTAACTTTCAAATTCGTCGCAGTGCATCGCCGTTTCAGGCATCGTCATTGCGAGAATGCGGGCTTCAAGACGCGTGATAGAGCGTGACGGAGCCGAGATCTCGCGGCAAGCGTTCATCGCTTCCTTGACCTGATTGAGCAGCGAATGACACAGCGGGCATTGCATCGCGTGTGCAGCCACCGCTTTGTGCGTCGAACCGTCCAGCGTTCTATCGAGGTAATCTGTTAACAGATCCTCGAACTCAGGACAGTTTATCTTTTTTTCCTGCTCGTAACTCATAACTCCCAAAACCCTTGCCTAAATCGTTCTTTTCATTGTGACGCTCGCTTTCGTCATATTTGCTAACTTT
>DATJGV010000056.1:0-2457 GCA_035494575.1 Pyrinomonadaceae bacterium
GCCAGTTTCGCCTTTGCCTTGGCTTTTGTTTCGGGCGACATCCAGGTCAGATCGTCGATGCGTTTGCCGAACGCGTTAATGATATTTTTTACAAGCGTCTGTATCTCGGTCTTTGCCTTTGGCGGGAAGTACTTTTCGACATACATCCTGCCCACGACATCACCGAGTGCATTGCTCGCAGCATTGATCGCGCGAAGTTCGCGGGCACGCTGCTGCGGAACGCCGAACAGCGTTTTCCGGTAAAAATTGAAGCTTTCGTCAGCGAATGCTTTCGGCAGCAGGCCCGAAGCTCGGTCGATAGCCCGATATGTCAGATATTCCTTCCATGCATCGATCGGCTGGCTGGTGACCAATGACGAGATGCCCGTAATTGCACCAGGCTGCCAAACAATTACCATCGGCTGAGACGACAAGCCCGCCGCCTTAAAATAATTCGCCCAGTCAAGACCAGGAGCCTTTGTCGCAAATTCGCTCAATTTCCACGGATTGTTCGCTTTGTGAACGTCACCGGACTCTTCGCGGGTTGCGTGGGTTTCGGCGATCTTGTGTTCGAGGTCGTAAATGCGGGCTGCCTTGGCTTCGGCATCAGCGACATTTGCGAGTTTGAGAACGGTCGCGATGTGTGTGCGATATTTTGCCTGCAGCTCGGTGTTTCGTTCGTCCGTACTCAGATAATTTTCACGGTCCGGCATGCCGAGACCGCCCTGCAGCAGATAGGGAACATTCTTTTTAGGGTTGCTGAAATCTGCTGAAATGAACACGCCGAACAACCGGTCGGTGTAGAAATTTGTCGCGTTCAACGGATCGACATCGGCTCGAAGCTGCGAACCAAGCACACGCGCAAGGTCAGCCTTTGTTTTGATGGCGTCGATGCCGGCAAGCTCAGCTTTGAGCGGTTCCAGTCCGCGTTTCTCGATGGCCTGATCGTCCAGATAGGCCGCGTAATAATCGGCGACCATTTTTGCTTCCGGGTCGGAAGACTTGCCCGCGTCCTTGATCAACTCCGCGGTGCGCGTGTTGACCACGTTGAAGACAACGTCGAAATTGCCGAACGCCGAGCGGTCAGGGGGTATTTCGGTGTTTTTCATCCACGTGCCGTTGGCGTAAGCGAAAAAGTCATCGCCAGGATCTACGGAGCGGTCCATGCCGTCCGCGTCGATCTTGAACGTCGGGTTGAACGCCGATGCCGGAACGGCGTAAAACGCTGTGCCGACAAGTAACAGGAGAGTCGCGAATTTTTTGAGGTATGTCTTGTGCATAGTTTTATCGGCCGGCTTGAATGTAGCGGCCCTTCCTAAGATGTAAATAGATCAAGTTTTGCTGTACTTACGCGCTTATATCACTATAAGTTTCATCGTTTGAAGTATAAAAAGGCCGCAGCTTTTAACTGCGACCTTTTTTCGGCAAGTTAGTGAACTGAAAGACCGGACTTAGGCCGGATTCTCAAACCCGTAAACCATTTTCCAGGTGTCGCCGTCTTTTACATAAATGGACGTTGCCCACACGGCGCCAAGCGGATTGCCTTCGCATGTGCCGTCCGCGACGCCCTTAAAGGTAAGGATGGCCGCATCCTTTGTGATCATCGACGCTTTTCCGTCGCTCAGATCAACGCTTTTGATCTCGCATTTTGGTTCGGTCCAGCTTTTGATCGTATCCGCTTTACTGCTTGTGAATTTGCCGCTCGGATCGACAAAGGCAAGATCGGCTCCGGTCAGGTCGCTGAGCTTTTTGGCGTCACGGGCCTTCCATGCTTCCCAACCTGATTTTTCAAGCGCCATAAGCGAATCGGTCAGAGCATCGGCTGTCGCCGGAGCGGCGGGCGACTCGGCAGTCTTAGCTGCAGGAGCCTCGGGTTTCTTCTCGCCCGGCTTCATATTTTTCGGGTCCATAACGAGAACTTCACCGTGATACGCTCCCTTCCACTCATTGCCGCTGCGTTCGTATAGGCTGGCCGAGATCGAAGGACTCGGTCCGGGTTTGCCGTCGCAAGTGTAATCGCTCGTAACCTTCATTGTTATCACGGCGGCATCGGCACCGACCGGCGTAACATGCTGATCTGAAAATGAATAGTTTTTGACCTCGCATTTATCGTTGGCCATCATTTTTGCAATATCGGCTTTGCCCAAACGCTTACCGTCGGGGCCGACACTGACAAAATTGTCGGCGAGAAAAGTGTCCCAAAATTTCGCATCCTTGTTTTTCCATGCCTCGACGGCCTTGGTTTCAAGTGCCGTAAGTGCCTCGGCCGTCGGAGCGGCCGGTTTTTCGGCTACGTTTGCGTTGGCGTTGCCCGCATTAGCGTTGGCATTAGCCGGCGCGTTTGCTGCCGGAGGTGTGCAAGCCGCAAGAAGCAGCACAGCACACGCGAAAACTACGAATCTTTGCATCGTCTTCATAAAATGTCTCCTCAAAGTTTTGTTGAATCGTAGAACTCCCCGTCTTTTACCATAAATAGGA
>DATJGV010000057.1:0-6686 GCA_035494575.1 Pyrinomonadaceae bacterium
CAGTTAATTCATTTTACTTTTAACAGGATCGGCTGGTCTTCCCGGGAGTTTCACCGGCTGTGTGAGCTTTTTCACTACTTCCTGCACGGCTCGTTCGAGTTGGGGATCGTGCCCCGCGATCACGGATTTCGGGTCGTTATCGACCTCGATATCCGGATCGACGCCGTATCCTTCGATGATGTATTGACCTTTCGTGTTCGCCAGCGCAAACTCGGGCACGTTGACCGTGCCTCCGTCAATCAGCGTTCCGCGGTTCGTGATACCGACAACGCCGCCCCAGCTTCGCTTGCCGATAAGCGGCCCGAGGCCCGCCTCGCGAAACATATACGGGAAAATGTCACCGTCCGATGCCGAATTTTCGTTCAGGATCGCAACCATCGGTCCCGGAAACGTTCCGTCGGGATACGTCGTGGCGTCCTGAGCGACACGGTCGAAATTGATTCCCAAAACCTTTCGCCGCAGCCGCTCGATTATCATTCGCGAAACATTGCCGCCGCCGTTTGCACGAACGTCAACGATCAAACCCTCTTTATCAAGCTGCGGATAGTACCATTTGATAAATTCACGGATGCCCGCCGCTCCCATATCGGGAATATGCAGATAGCCAACACGGCCGTTTGTCATTTGGTCAACCCGTCGCCGGTTGCCGTTTATCCAATCGAGATATATAAGGTCCGATTCGTTCGTTACCGGCCTGTATGTGACCGTCCGCGCTCCACTGGCGTTTGGCGTGTTGTTGACGGTCAAGGTTACGACGCTGTCGGCTTTGCCGCGCAGATAGGAATAAATGTCGCGGTCGGCCGTCACATTTTCGCCGTTAATCGCCAGGATGTAATCACCGACCTTTGCATCGCTGCCCACTTCGTTAAGCGGTGAGCGGTAAATATCTTCTTCGTTCTGCCCCTCGAAAATTTTGCTGATCTTATAACGGTTGGCGGCCTTATCGACTTCGAACCTTGCTCCGGGCAACGCGACACGTACTCGCGGCGGTAAGTTAAAATCTCCGCCGTCAATATAAGCATGCTGAACGGTCAACTCGGACTGCATTTCCGACAAGACGTAGTTCAAATCGGAGCGATGAGCGACGTACGGCAGCCATTTTTTGTATTCGTCGCGAATCGCCGCCCAGTCAAAGCCATGCATGTTCTCGACATAGAACCAATCGCGATATCGCCGCCAGACCTCGTTAAAGATCTGGTTCCATTCCTCTGTCGGGTTTATCTCCGTTACAAGCCCGGCGGTTGAAACGGACTTTTTACTCTTGTCGCCGGTCGGACTTGCGTCCAAAACGGAATACGAACCGCCGCTTCCTACGATCAGTTTCGAACCGTCAGCCGAAATCGCATATCCGTTCGCCGGCGATTGCAGCGTCGTCTCTTTTCTGTCCTTTAACGAGTAAATACGAAGCGATGATTGGCTGTCGGACGAGCGGCCGTAATAGAACGGCGACTGAACCATATAGATCAAATTGCCCTTGATGGCTGATAGGCCCGCATAATTGTCTGCGGGCAGCGGGACTTTTGTAACACGGCTTTCGAGGCCGTCGAAATCAACTTTTTCGGGTTTTTCCGCGGACTTTGCATCGGTTGGAGGGGGACCTTCTTTTTTCTCTTCAGCGATCGTCGCCTCATCGCTTTCATAAGGGAACGGATTCTTTGTGTCCTTTCTGAGTGCCAAAGCGTAGATCTGCACCATGCGGTTTGTCGCGTAATTGAATTCCGAGTTTGAGATCTGCGGCGCAAATTCGTGGCTGCTTAGAAAATAAAGATAACTGCCATTCGGGTCCCACGCCGGCGTTCCGGCGTCGAAATTCGTCGGAGTGACGCGATAATTCTTGTTCTCGTCGGCGCTCCACACATACAACGCCGACATGCCGTTCGGGCTTTGCATTGAATAGGCAAGATAGTTTCCTTTTGGGGACCAGTCGTAATCCTGTATCAGGCCGTTTCGCGCATCCACGACCATTTGCATTTGCTTTGTGCCAACCGTCACGACGTAAACGCGTCCGTCCTTGTCGCTGAAGGCGATCTTTTTGCCGTCAGACGACCATATTGGAGCGTACCGCTGCGCCTTTCCGCCGGTCGTGATCTGCTGCGGTGCACTTGATCCGTCCTGGGCCGCAAGCCACAGTTCCTCTTCGCCCGATTTGTCCGAGATATACGCGATCTGCCTGCCGTCGGGCGACCAGGACGGGAATCTATCATTTGCATCCGACGAATGCGTCAGATTTCGCACACCGCCTTTTTCAACAGGAGCCGTAAAAATATCGCCGCGAGCGGCAAATAGCGCACGTTCGCCTTTCGGGCTGAGCGAATAGCTCGAGATCAGATTCGCAACCGAAACCTGTCGGCTGCGGCGGTAAACGCCATCGTCCGGAACGTTGATGCTCAGCTTTGTCGATCTTTTCGAGCTGGTGTCGTAGATCTCAAGCTCACCGTCGCGTTCGTAAACTATCCGCGATTGCTCGTCGGAGCTTGGCCAGCGTAATTCTATATCGTGAAACTTGGTTACCTCGGCTGTCTTGCCGGTGGCGATGTCGTACTGGTAAAGATTAAATTTTCCGTCCTTATCCGAGTTGTAATAGATCGAGTTGCCGATCCACATTGCGTCTCGCGCCGCACGCGGGTTGTCCGATATTTTCAAAGCATCGTTCGACTTCAGGTCGTAAATGTACAGCGTGTTAGCCTGGCCGCCGCCGTAGCGTTTTTCAGGTCGAAAATCGCGCGAGCGCGGTGAATACACCATCTTCGCGCCGTCCGGCGAGAAATCACCGGAACCGGCCTCGGGCATCGGGAGCGGCTCGGCCGGTCCGCCCTGCGGTGAGACCGTGTACAAGCGTGCGATCGGCAGCGACCACGAATCGCGAAGGCTGCGAAAATAGATCCGGCCGTCCTTCGTCCAGCCGAGCACCTGGTTGTCAAAACCCCAACGCGGAGCGAGCGGCCCCCGCGACGGATAAAATGTAAGCTGCTTAGGCTCGCCGCCGCCCGACGGCATCACGTAAACCTGCTCGTCGCCGTCATACTGCCCGGTGAACGCGATCCACTTGCCGTCGGGAGAAAACTTTGCATACGTTTCGACTCCGGGATGAGCGGTCAAACGCGTGGCAGTACCGCCGCTTGTTGAAGCCACCCACAGGTCTCCGCCGTAAGTAAAAACGACGCGGTCTCCGAAGATGTCCGGAAAGCGTAAAAGCTTTGTTTGAGCGGATATGCCCAGACCAAGAAACAGAACGGCCACTATGGCAGACAATGATCGCCGCATTGTGAACAAACCTCCGATGTGGTGCGTATTATAGGACGGAGAAAGTTTAGCCTAATTCGTTGCGATTACAAAGTTTGTATCGCTGCAAATAAGCGGTTTTTTGCCAAGCAACTAATTACGTCGCTTTTTCCTCAAATGAATGTTATTATTTTCCGGAAAATTTCCGCTAATACCGCAGCCCTTGGCGAGGAGACCATACGTAGTGAAAAAAAGCTTTATTCTTTCCGCTGCCCTAGCATTACCTCTGTTATTTAACTCATTTGTTTCTGCCCAAAATCCGCCGGTCGCATCCACGCGAACGACAAAAACGGAATCTGCGGCACCGAGCACCAGCAAGCAGCCGGACAAAACCGTGACCGGCGAAAACGTCGAACAGGATGTTGCCGAGGCATTGTCGGTGATCGAAAGCAACTACGTCGGCGGCAAAAAGATCGATTACAACGACCTGTTCAAATCGTCGATAGACTCGATGCTGCACACGCTCGATCCGCATTCGAACTATTTCGATGCAAAGGAATTTGACCAGTTCCGTACCGACCAGAGTTCAAAATATTTCGGTATCGGCGCCACGATCGGCGACCTGAGCGACGCCAAGGGGAACGTTATCGCGACGTATATAAAGTCAACATTCGAGAATGCGCCGGCAAACCGAGCGGGACTTCGCTACGGCGACAAGATCGTTTCGGTCAACGGTGTTTCGATGCTCGGCAAACCGTTCACCGAGGTTCGCAACGTCCTTCGGGGGCCGCGCGGCACTCCGGCAAAACTAGTCGTCGAACGGCTTGCGACGGGAAAACGGGAGACGGTTGAGATAATCCGCGATGCCGTTCCGCAGCCATCGATCTCTGAGGCCTATATGATCCGCCCCGGCATCGGCTACATCAATATGAGCGGCGGATTCAACCAGACGACATACGCGGAATTCGTCGAATCGATGAAAACCTTGAAGGGTCAGGGGATGCAGCAGTTGATCCTCGACCTGAGAAACAATGGCGGCGGCCTTGTAGGACAGGCATACCGCGTTGCGAATGCATTTCTTTCAAGCGGACAGACGGTGTTCACCCAGAAAGGCAGGCTGGGCGAAAGTGTTGAGCCGTTCAAGGCCGACAACCCGACGCCTGACACGACGCCTGTTGTAATGCTGGTGAACCGGAATACGGCATCGGCGTCGGAAATACTTGCAGGCGCTTTGCAGGATCACGACCGAGCTCTGATCGTTGGCGAAAATACGTTCGGCAAAGGCCTTGTACAGAATCCGTTTTTGCTGGACTACGGCTCGATGCTGCTGCTTACGATCGCGAAATACACGACGCCTTCAGGACGGCTTATCCAGCGGGATTATTCCGACGGCAATCTTTACGATTACTACACCAAGGGCGGCGCTTACAGTGACGATTCCGTTACGATCAAAGGCCCCGAAAGCAAGACCGACTCCGGCCGAGCAGTTTACAGCGGCGGCGGCATCAACCCGGACGTTGTCGTTAAACCCGAAACAATACCGGTCGAACGCGCTCGTGCCCAGGTTAAACTTCTTAATCCGGTATTTGCATTTGCAATGGATCTGGTTTCAGGACGCGTGGCTCCGTTCGCGGCCTACAAGGTCGATAGCCCGATCTCATACACCCACGATATCAAGGCAAAGGATTTTCCGATCTCGGACAACCTGTATGCCGCATTCAAAAAATATGCGGCTGATAAATACGGAACAAATCCCGCGCTTATCGATAAGGAAAAGGAGTTCATCGAACGAAGTCTGCGAACCGAACTTGTGACCGCGGCCTATGGCTCGACGACTTCGCTCCAGGTGTTCAACGATTACGATAACCAATTGTTGAAGGCCATCGAGCTGCTGCCGCAAGCTAGGCAATTAGCCCTGGAAGGAGCAAAGGCGAACGCCTTAAAGCAGAATGCTCTTAACCGGTGATCTCATTCACATTCAAATAAAAGGCGTCTCGATCGAGACGCCTTTTTTATCCTTTAAGGATTCCTCTTATTTAATTAAGTAATTGGCTAATTATTGATTGCTCAATTAAATAACAGTTCAAAAAGGGCGAAATATTTTTCCGCCCTTTTTCTGACGATCAATTGTGGTTACTGAAACTATTTCGTGTAACGTTCAACGATTTAGTATCGTCGAATCTTGCGATAGTGCCGTTTTTTCTTCTTTAACTTGTAGGTGTACAGGGCCGATGCTCCCAGACCGGTACCGGCGCCGATCAGCATTCCCTTTCGGCCGCCGATCAATCCGCCGACAACCGCTCCGCCGGCAGTTCCGAGCGCCATGTTGATACGGTTACGGTGACGCCGATAATAGCTCGGTTTGCGTACGCGTACCCAACGAACACGACCGTAACGGTCTCTGACCTTTTTCACATAGTAGCTTCTCTGAGCCTGCACATCGACCGGCGTCGAAATAATGACTACGCCGGAAAATAGTGCAAATATCAAAAATATCAAAATAAATTTTTTCATACTGACTCCCATCTTCCCCCTATTAAAATTGATTGCGAAACTTACTCGCAAAGGCATTGTAAAAAGAATCGTGGCAATTTGAATGCCATAAAAACCGTATTATTATGATACAAACATTCAGGCGAAGAATCGCTAAGCGCTTTATTTATGAATAATTGGAGCTAGACCTTTATGAATGAAAACACGATCATCGTCTATCACGGGTTCCTCAACCTTTCGATGAAAGAAAAAAAGCAGCTCGTCGATGCCATGAACGAATATTTCGACTCGATGAACCGGGAGCCGATCCGCGCCGCCGCCGAAAAGCAATTCGCACGGCTCGACCTCGATAAAACGAAATGCAAATGCTGCGGTCGTTGAGCCTGTTACAGAAATTGCACGATATTTGCGTCGACTTCACGTATATCGGCCAAAAATCTGGTAACACGGGTAAATTATGCCCGTATTTCGTACATAGGGGGTACACAATGAAAACATTGAAAATTTTATCAACGGTCGCGGTCGCGTTACTGCTGGTAACTGGAGCGTTCGCACAGGGAAAAGGTAAAGGCAAGCCGGCAACGACGACGAGTCCGACGACGACGACAATGCCGACCACCGCCAAGAGCGATACGAAAACCGCGAAGACCACAACCACCAGCAATGCGGCAACGAAGACTTCCACCCGCACGGCGCCGGCAAATAAACCGCCGAGCGACAAGGAACTTAGCCGCTACACCGGCATTTCTCAGAAGCTAAACGTTTCGACGACCGATCTGCGGACACAGTACGAAACGGCGCTGGCGGCAAATCCGAACCTAACGTTCGGCAATTTTGTATCGGCAAACGTTGTGGCGAATAACCTGAGCGCTAAAAATCCGAGCATAACCACGGAAGCGATCCTGAGCGGAATGCAAAACGGGGACAGCCTGGGAAAGACGCTGCAGAAGCTTGGCCTGTCAGCGGCAGAC
>DATJGV010000058.1:0-16880 GCA_035494575.1 Pyrinomonadaceae bacterium
AAATCGTGGCAGCATTTTACATAATCGATCTCGTAGCGGCCACGCAGACAATCGACCGTAACGCCCACGATCGCCGTGCCGTAAACGTGATATGCGAACGGGTGTCCTTTCGCTATGGTCCAGTCAAAACTGATGCCCGGCGTGGCATAATGGGCGTGCTCGCTCAGGTTCACCCGTTTCAGATGCGCGTCCATCACAAGCGTCTGCCAGTCGAGGCTTGTACGTTCGCCGTTGCGATAAACAAAGCCGTTATCGAGCGTGAGATCGCGAACGGTTTCGGCCTCAACCAGATCTTTTGCAACTTCAAACAATCTTTCGCGAATGGTTTCGCAGGCCATCTGCGTGGCACGACCGTTCAGGTCGGCGGCGGCGGATGCAGCGGTTGGCGAGGTGTTTGCGATGCGCAGGGTGTTAGTCGTGTGAAGCCTGATTTTTTCAACCGGTAAGCCGAATATTTTCGCCGCGACCTGCGCGATCTTTGTGTTGACGCCCTGTCCCATCTCGACCGCGCCGGTCGAAACGGCTACGCTGCCGTCGGTGTAAACATGTACAAGCGACCGCGCCTGGTTCATCGGCGTTTTCGTGAACGAGATGCCGAAGCAAACCGGCATCAGCGCTACGCCTTTTTTGAAATATCGCGAGTTTGCGTTAAATTCGTCGGCTTCGCGTTGCAGCTGCGCAAAATCATATTTAGCATCGGCTTGTCGCCACGAAGTGATCGCATCGCTTTCCGCCCTTTGGCCGTAAGGGAATTCATCGCCGGTTTCGAGCAGATTTTTTGACTGAATTTCTGAGGCCGGGACGCTCAATTTGTCGGCGGCGTGAGCGATCGCCGATTCGATAACGAACATTCCTTGCGGCCCGCCAAAACCGCGAAAAGCCGTGTTTGGCGGAAGATTTGTACGGCAGCTATATGCCGTCGCGGTCACATTCGGCACGAAATAGGAATTTGTGCAGTGAAACAAAGTGCGTTCGAGTACGGCGGGCGAAAGGTCGCAAGCGGCTCCGGCGTTTTGATAAAACACGGTCTCGTAGGCGATGATCTTCATGTCTTTATCAAACCCGATCTTGTAATCGGCCGAGTACGGATGACGCTTGCCGGTCATTCGCATGTCTTCCATTCGGTGAAGCGCGTATTTAACAGGCCGTTTTGTCAATTGCGTTCCGACAGCGCAGATCGATGCCCACGCGTTTGCCTGATCCTCCTTGCCGCCAAAACCGCCGCCAAGCCGCTGAACGTCCACCTCGATCTGGTGCATCGGCAAACCTGTGACCTTGCAGACCGCGCGCTGTACTGCCGTCGGGCCCTGAGTTGAAGAATAAATTTTCATCCCGCCGTTCTCGGCCGGCATGGCGTATGCGCCTTGCGTTTCGATGTAAAGATGTTCCTGTCCGTTGATCTCAACGCGGCCTTCGAAAACGTGTTCGCAGGTCATAAATGCTTTTTCAGCATCGCCCATCTTAAATTTTTTTGGCGGAACGATGAGTTCGCCTTTTGCGGCGGCGACGCGCGGGTCGGTTATAACCTCAAGCGGTTCGATCTCGGCTGTAATTTTTCGTGCGGCCTTGCGGGCGAGGTCTTCGCTGGTTGCGAGAACCATTGCGATCGGCATTCCCTGAAAGTGAACTTCGCCGTCGGCAAGCAGAGGTTCGTCGGGAATGATGCCCCCGATCTGGTTTTCGCCAACAAGATCTTTTGCGGTGATGATCTTTACTACGCCTTCGGACGTTTCGGCCTGGCGCTTGTCGACATTTATCAATCTGCCATGAGCAACCGGCGAATCATAAACGCACGCAAAAAGTGTCCCGTGAATAAGCGGGATATCGTCGAGATAGATGGACTCACCACGGACGTGAGATTTTGAGTCGATGTTTTTCATCAAATTATTTCATCCGCTTTGTATGCCATCCAATCTCTTCTAATTCAAAGGTCTCGGCACTGCGAATTCGAACTTTTACTCTGTCGTTTGTTCTCCAGCCGTGCATCACCGTTTCTTACAGAAAAACCTATCAAATTTCCCCAGCGAGTACCGTCTTTTGTTTCGTATATGTCTCCCCGTTGATCGATAACTTCGATCTTTGGGTGGACCACAGTTCCGTCCAATAGTTGGATATCAAAAGGTTTGTTTTGCCAATCATGTTCATACCCTGGAACTTTAAGATAGATATGTTGTCTATGGTTTGGTGGTGTGGCGGGTTTTTCACATTCGATTTCAAACCATTTATCGGTTACCAAAACGTCTTTTGAAATTACAACCATTTTCGGTCGCAATCCGCGTGATACCAAAAAATTAAGTAGTCGATAAAGTACGGCTAACAATAACCCAAGGGCGATAATAATTAGAATGGCTATGGCCAGATAACTCATAAACCATTATCCTAACGATGCGTGGAATAACTCAACAAAAAGCGCAGTGAAAAGCTGCCGCAGTTGGCGATAATATTCCGTTCGTCAACTCAATGCCAGATCAAGGAACATACTTTTCACAGTTTAAGCCTTGGCGTTCTGATTGAATTGATATCAAGAATGTCCTGAGGTCGAGCAGACGCTGATTTTGCGGTTAAAAGATCGTCGCGGCCAATAAAAATTGCAGGAATCCCATCAAAATCTGCTTCCTGTCGGTTTGGCCATGCGTCCGCGAAATTGACACCCTCGATTGACATCATGATGTCTATCCTCACGGGAGGCTGTCCCATCTGAAAAAACCCGTCGGAGGCAAAGTCGGCCTCCGTCAACTCGCCGAGCGGCGCGCCATATTCTGCAAGCGATGCATATACACGCGCTGCATTCTCTTCCGACGCTTCCACCCAAATATCAAGGTCCTTGGTATATCGCGGTTCCGAATACTTCATAACCGCAAAGGCTCCAACCACCAGATACTTAACATCGTGTGCGTTGAAAGTGGACAATATCTCTTTGAAGTCTGGACTCATTTATGCCTTTTGAACGAAGATAAAACTGTATTAGCTCCCATGCGGCGTTAAAGATCGCCGCATCGCCTTGGCGCTGCCAAAATTCGATGTCGAACGAGCGGTCCATTTCCTTGATATTCTTGCCATGCCGCATCATCGTGAAATCACCGTTTTCGCCCTCAATTAAAACAGTTTCCATAAACTTATAATATCGCGCTTTCATCGAACAACTCTACAAAATGCGCCCTGAAAAGCTGCCGCAGCAGCAGACGTTTATACTTCTCGGTGCCGCGAACATCCGAGATGGGCGATATTTCTGACTGCATGATCTCGTTGGCTTCGGCGATGGTTTCTGCGTTGAGTTCCTTACCTCTCAGAAATTCGGAAGTCTTTGCTAGATATAGCGGAATCGGCGCGACGCCGCCGGCTGCCAGATGAGCTTTGGTAATGTGCGTTAAACCGCCCCCTAACGCACGTGGTTCTGATACGTCTTCAGAGCCTGGTGACACTGTCAGCGAAATTGCCGTGTTTACTGTTGCGATGTCGAGATATGTTCGTTTGCAGACCTTTTCGAAATTAAAACGAAACCCGGTGCCGGGTTTTCGAAATCGGATCGTGGTTATGATCTCATCGTCGCGTTTCGCTAGTTGTTTATAGCCGAGGTATAGGTCACGCAATTTCATTTCTCGCGGTAAAGCACCCGCTACCGCAGATGGTGCTGACAAGTCGATCGATGCATCCAACGCCAAAAACCACACTGTCATATCTCCTATCGGCGAAGCGTTTACAAAGTTGCCCGCGAGCGTTGCCATGTTGCGGATCGGCGTTGATGAGACGAGTTTCAGATGTTTGTAAAGATCGGGGAAAACGCCTTGCATTACAGGCGAGACAAGGAGGTCGGTGACGGTAGCGGAAGCTCCGATCTCGATGTATTCACCAGTGTCGCGGATGCCGCGAAGGTCAGGGGAATCGAAGAGAGGGTGTGATGCGGATCCTGCCATTGCGTCCGGTTTTTGGACATATAAGTCGGTCCCTCCACCGACGAAAGCTTGTCCTGTCGGTACCACCTGCGGTAGCAGGTGGTTGAACTCGGCGTCTGATGCCGTAGGGGAAATATCTCTTAATCGCACATAGATATCTGAAAAATATTCGGGAACTACTTGCCTATCGATGGCTGATCTTAAACCACCCGCTACCGCAGGGGGGACTGACTCGGTTGCCGATTCGCATATTCTCGCTGCGGCTCGTTCGATCGATTTGTACCCTGTGCATCGACAAATGTTTCCGTCAATGGCGGAAACGGCCATTTCGGGGGTTTTCGCGGTTTCGTCGATGCAAAAACCGGTAAGTGACATGACGAACCCGACGGTGCAAAATCCGCACTGCGTGCCGCTCTCTTCGACCATTGCCTGCTGCACCGCCGTCAGGTCTCCGTTTTCGGGATTAATTCCTTCTACTGTCACAATATGTTTCCCGGCCGCGTTCGCAAGCGGCATTAGGCAAGAAGTCATTGAACGATATTTAATGTCTTCGCCGTTCAATTCTCCCACTAGAATGGTGCAGGCCCCGCAATCGCCTTCGCGGCAGCCGATCTTCGTGCCTTTGAGATTTTGGTGGTAGCGGACAAAATCGAGAACGGTCGTACCGGCGGGTAGGTCGGTCGAAATGTCCTGGTTGTTGAGGATAAACTGAATCATCAATTATTTTCGCCCCGCGAATAACGCGAAAAAACGCGAATAACAAAATTGAATTAAATAAAATTGTGCCGAAATGTTTTCGAATTGAAATCCGTTCTTAGATTTTTATTCGTGCCGATTCGCGTTATTAGCGGGCAAAATTAGAATTTTCTTATTAACACAACGCCGCCGGTTATTAAAATCACTCCCAGGATGCGCATCAGGCTCACCTCTTTTACCGGTACGCCGAGAAATCCGAAATGGTCGAGAACAAGCGTTATTAGCATCTGGCCCGCGACAATCAGGCTGAAAGTCAGTGCGACCCCAAGACGCGGCACGAGGGTTACGGTAGCGGCAACAAAGAACGCTCCCATCAGGCCACCAATCCATGCAATGGGTGGAGCCTCTTTTGCCGAGGCCAGGTTGCCGAGCGGCGTTCCGGCCGCGATGATAAACACCAGCAAGCCGATCGTCCCGACAACAAACGAAACGAACGCCGCGATCACGGGGCTATCGACAACTGCCGCCATTTTGTTGTTGACGGCGGCCTGTGTCGGCATCATTGTTCCCGCGATCAGAGCGAGCAAAAGGTAAAAATAGATGTTCGACATCAATATTCCTGTTTATCGGGTTTCGTCGCCCATTTATTAAAGACGGCCAACGCCTCTTCGCGCATAAGATTTATTACCTGCAAATGGCGTTCGTTGTTTGCTTTTTCGAGCTCTTCGTAAATGAAACGGTCGTCGAACCCGATGTTCGCGGCGTCTTCGCGAGTGCAGGCGAAATAGACGCGTTCCGGCCGCGCCCAATAGATCGCGCCGAGACACATCGGACACGGCTCGCACGAAGTGTAAACTACGCAGCCGTCGAGTTGAAACGCACCAAGTCTTTGACATGCTTCGCGAATAGCAATGATCTCGGCGTGGGCGGTCGGATCGTTTGTCGACGTCACACGGTTGCAGCCTTCGCCGATGATCTCGCCGTCTTTTGCAATGACGCAGCCGAACGGCCCGCCGGAATTTGCGTCCATTCCCCTCTCGGCAAGCTCGATCGCTCGCTGCATGAATTTTTTATCTGTTTCGTTCATTGTGACGAACCCTAAGTGGTTACAATTAATCTTTCGCTTTTTGCTGCGCGACCGCAGCGGCAACGACAAAGTTGGTATCGCCCAGAGCCTTTTCAGCCGACTCGCGATCGACACCTGCTTCGAACATTACCAATGCTATTCGCAGATCGCCGTTAGCTTTATCCATCAAGGCCTGCACGGCAGTTTCGTCCAAACCGGTTTCGGCTCTCAATATACGCAAACCGCGCTCCCGAAGTTTGATATTCGAAGGCTTGACGTTCGTCATACGGTTTCCGTGAACATAACCAAGGCGGATCATCGCGACGGTCGAGATCATGTTGAGAACCATCTTTTGCGCGGTGCCGGCTTTCATTCTGGTCGAGCCGGTTACCGCTTCGGGGCCGACGACCGGAACGATGGCGACATCGACGGCCTTCGTTATCGCGGAATCGGGGACGCAGGTTATGCAGGCGCTGAAACAGCCAAGGCCTTTTGCATACTCAACGGCGCCGATGGTGTATGGCGTGCGTCCCGAAGCGGCCAGCCCGATAACCGCGTCTTTTTCGGTGATGCCGCGTTCTTTCAAGTCTTCGGCTCCAGCGTCCTTGTCGTCCTCGCTCGCTTCGCTGGCCTGGTAAAGTGCGCCGTATCCGCCTGCGATAACGCCTTGAATTACATCGTATGAAACTCCGAAAGTCGGCGGAATTTCCGATGCGTCGAGCACGCCGAGGCGCCCGCTGGTGCCGGTTCCGACATAAAAAAGGCGTCCGCCGTTTTGCAGTCGATCGACGACTTTGTCGACCGTCACGGCGATCTGCGGCAAAACCTTTTCGACCGCGTCGGCGACGGTCTTGTCTTCGTCGTTTATCAGCCTGAGAGCATCAAGTGTTGAGACCTTGTCGATGTCGGTCGTGTTCGGATTTTCTCGTTCGGTTACAGGAAGCATGTTTGGATGGGTTTATTATCGTTTTCGGCCTGCAAACTGTCAATCGATATTACAATTTGCAAAAGCAAAAGGGCAGCAAAATTAAGCTGCCCCATTTGCGACTCAGCGTTTCTGCACGTTCCTAATGCGTCTGATTACGCTTATACAGCGAATATACCAATCCTGCTCCGGCTGCCAGAGCCGCAGCGCCGGTAACAACGGGATGCAGGCTAGCCGTTGTGTAAAGGCTGCTTTCGGCGACATGGCCGTCGTAATCACCCCGTTCGCTCAGCCGCGAATCGCTCGATCCATATAATCCTTCGAACCGGTTCGTGTCTGCCGGCTGGTCCGATTTTTGACCCTCGATGAAATTACTTTCCATCATTTTATCCGCCAGACGCGGAGCATAAGTGTCCATCATCGACAACATTTTACCTGCAGCTCCGACAAAAACATCGCGGACCGGATTTTGCGCGCAATAGAGAATCGTCTCAGCCACCGTGTCCGGCGAATAAACCGGAGCCGGATTTTCCGGTTCGACCTCGAGATAATTTTTTGCGTGCTGTTTGTACGGCGTATCGATCGCACTCGGTTTGATCAGGGAGACCGAGACAGGAGCATTTTCGGCCTCAAGCTCCATCCGCAGGGCATCTGTAAATGCCTTTACCGCGTGTTTTGACGCCGAATACATTCCTTGCAGAGGAATCGACCTGTCTGACAGCGTGCTGCCGATGTTTATCAATGCTCCGCCGGTTATTCGAAGATTGCGTGCCGCCGTAAGCGAGCCGTAAACGACGCCCCAAAAATTAGTGTCGAACAGCCGCCGAAAATCTTCCGTGTCGACGTCCAACAGTTTGCCGTAGATCGAAATACCGGCATTGTTGACCCACGTATCGAATGTGCCAAATTGGTTTAGCGCTTCGGCGGCGATCTTTTTAGCGTCGCCTTCGCTGCCGACGTCCGCCGCGACATAGCACGCTTTTCCTCCCCTGGATTCGATTTCGTCCTTCAATTTCCGCAACGCGTCTTCATTGCGAGCAGCGAGAACTACTTTGGCGCCGCGCAGCGCCGCGATCCTCGCCGTCGTAAGCCCGATGCCGCTTGTGGCGCCCGTTATGACCATCACCTGTTTATCAATGCTGTTAAGTTTTACTGCCATTTATACCTCCGTATTAAACCTTGTGTATGTTGATTCGCGTCGGTTGTGTCGATGAGGCAGAAAGCGAACTGGGCGCGTCGAGATTTGCTCCGTCGTCAACGCCAACGCCGAGCCGTTCAACAAGTTCACCGCCGAGCCATCCGCCGACAAGCGCCAGAGCGGCTCCGATAAATGAAAAAATGCTCGCAGAAATGTCCGGCCGGGCCGGGAACGAGTAACGCATCCACCAGCTAACAAAAAATGCGACGAGGACGAGGGTGTTGGTCAGGCCGTGTACAAGACCGATCGCCCGCGCTCGCGTGGCATTCGGTATGTGGGCCCAGTCCCACCAGCCGAACGGCGCTGCCAAAACGCCTCCGATCAGGCCGGCCGTGATCATCCAAAATGAAACCAGCGCGAACATCGGATCATCCATGATCAAATAAACAATGTCGAAGACAACACCTGTCGCCAGCAAGCCCAAAGGAAAAACGATCAGGATCGGGTGAATTGCATGCCCGAACAACTTCGCTCTGCTTTCCATTTCATCAACACCTCCGTGATCAACAGGCTAAACGCCTGTTTCGATTCAAAACACAATTTGGATTAAGGGATTATTAACGCAAGGCGCGTGCCCCGATCGGTTTGGATCTCGGATTTTGTCGACTAGCGATCATCAATGATGATCAATGATCAAAACGAGCTCAGCGAGCAGTGTGTCATTTTGTTCGAATCGAAAGCAAAATGATGAGAGAACTTAATAGAGACTAAATGAGTATTCAACCTGCTTTGTGGTGTCAAAAGGCTTGCCGTCGCGGACCGCGGGCGAAAACTGAATCGACCTTGCAGCGGCGATCGCGCTTTTTGTTAAGCCGAAGGGAAGCTTGGTAACCGGTGTGACCGTTCCGATAGTACCATCGTGCAAAAATACGACTTTGGTCCGAACGGCACCCTGGATGCCGTAAAATCGTGCAAGATCGGTATAAAGCGGGCGAGGCTTAGATAAGATACTCAGTGGTGATGTCGTTTGGGACTTCTGATCAATTACCTGGAAGGGCAGCCCTGATCCTATTCCGCCTCCTCTGCCTGCAGCGATTCCGCCTCCGGATGCTTGTGCCGGCACAGCGTCTGCAACCGGTTCTATCGGTTGAGCCTCACCATCCGCCGGCTGTATCTTGCCGATCTGCAATTTTGCAAAAAATCGTTCCGCCAGCGCGTCGTCCTTCTCCGAGCTTACAGTTTGAAGCACATAAACTCGCGTTTTCGTCGTAAACGTGAACAACCGGTGATAGAACCCTTCATCGTCGGCAAATTCAAATTTCTCCGAGGGCATATTTCCGAAGGTTTCCGGTGTTCCGACAGGTTGTGTGGCCCGCGCAAAATTGAGTGCGATCTTCGTCGAGGACTGGCTTGAGACGGTGTCCGAAAAAACAAAGAACCATGTGCCGTTCAGCTTGCCGCGATACGTTCGGGTAAGACCCCCGCGGACACTTATTCGCGGGGTTAAGACGGTCGGAGCCTCGGTCGCGAATTCCTCTTTATCAGGTGCGAATGGCTGCCAGTTCGGCTCGTTTGAACCTTCGGACTGCGCAAGACATAGAGCCGCGGCAGCCGAAATAAAAAATGCTGCAAATAGGATTTTCATCGCCTTGATCCGTTTTTCCCGTTTCTAAGCGCCATTAACGCGGCGGCTTCGGACGGAGCCATCTTCGGCTCGGTCAAAAATGCTTTCGGGGCAAGTGTATGAACGGTTTGCAGCATCGGTATAGTCAGTATCTCACCGGCGTTAAAGATGCTGCCAACGCAGCCGATCGGAACCTTTCGTTTTGCAAGCTTTAGCTTTTTAATTACGGCGTAAGCCGCAAGGCCGAGCTCGAACCCGGCTTCCTTTAAGATCTGGACAGCTATCTTATCACCTTCGAGCGCCGTTTCGACCACCAATCTTGCGAAACCGGCGATGCGGGAGTTGTCCATCTGAGGTGAGTAGATGGCGACTATCAAATTTTCAGGTCCGGAAGCGCGGAAATATTCGGATGCGCGCTGGCTTAATGCAGTCGGCATTCCGCGTCCGTCAGACGCCTTTGCGACGCTGTGCAGCGCGGCTTCTGCAATGCCGATACCGCCGCCTTCGTCGCCCGCAAGCGGTCCCCATCCGCCGGCGATGGCAATTTTTCCGTTATCGTCCTTGCCAAGACAGATCGAACCCGTGCCCGCGATAACAACTAATCCGGCCCTGCCCAGCGTAGTTCCAAAAAGCGCGATCTCGGCGTCCGTTATAACCAAAGTTCTCCTGATCCTTAATTTTTCGACGAAGCTTGCTTTGACGCGTTCGCGAATGTCCTGACGGCGGACGCCAGCCAAACCCATGGTCGCCGCGGCGATATCTCCGCGAGAAAACCCGGTCTCGTCAAATGCATCGTTCACGGCTTTTTCGATGTTCGAAACAGCGGTTTCGACGCCGACCCGCAGCGGGTTGGACGGCCCCGCAAAGCCTTCGGCGACAACCTCTTTAGCCTCGTTCATCAGAGCGACCTGCGTTTTGGTACCGCCGCCGTCAACGCCGAGATAAAGTTGATGAGATCGCCGCTTTCGACCGTTTTTAGTCGCGTATTTCGCCATTGCCCAAAGTGATGCGCAAAAAAATCTGTATTATTGTTAATGCAAGCTTGACATATAATCAAATTTAACAGATTTTATGTAGTCAATAAGCATATTTGATATGCATAAGCAACGCGACTAATTCCGATCAACCAACGTTATATGGAGATAAGACAGCTTAAGGCCTTCTTGGCCATTGCCGAGGCTAAGACGTTTACGGCAGGGGCTCGGCGCGTTAATGTGACCCAGGCGGCGATCTCGATGCAGATCCGCCAACTAGAGGACGAGGTCGGCTTGCCGCTTTTTACGCGGACGCCGCGCCGCGTGATCTTGACCGAGGCGGGCGAATATCTGTTAGATCGTGCGCGGAAGATACTTCGCGAACACGATTCGGCACTCGCCGAGATCGCCGAGGTCGCCGGTGCCGAACACGGACGCCTACGCATCGGCTCCGCATCGGCGATGTTTGCGACGCAGCAGCTGCCGTTCATAATGCAGAAGCTCAAGCAAAAGTTTCCGAACGCCGATCTGACCGTAAGTTCTGGCACCAGCCAGCGGCTTGTCGATAAGATAATGCACGGCGAGGTGGATATGGCATTTATTTCGCTTCCGGTCGATAATCCGAACATAACGACCGAGCTGCTGTTCAGCGACGAGATCATAGCGATCGCTCATCCGAAACACATTCTTGCGAGCGAGAAATATATAAGCGCGGCGACACTCGCGGGCGAAAACCTCATCCTCGGCGAACGCGGCGGCAATACACGCCGGATGGTCGATGAGTTTTTTGCGGCCGCGAACGTCAAGCCGAACATCACCATGGAGCTTTCGCGGCAGGAAGCCATCAATCAAATGGTCGAAATGGGTTTGGGCGTCGGGCTTGCCGGCGCAAAAACCGTCGCGAGAGAGATACGCGAGGGACGGCTGATCTCGTGGTACATTGAGGGCGCCGAGATCAAATGGGAACTCGGTTTGGGACGCCTTCGCGGCGGGCACTATTCGCCCATCGCAAAGGAATTTGTGAAGTTGTGCAAGGAAAATTTTGCAGAAAGGGAGTTGGAATTAAAAGCTAAAAAATGAAAAGAGTGGACAGTGGGCGGTGGTCAGTGGACGGCAAACAATTTTCGGCAACAATTCTTCATCGGCAACGGTTTACTCGAACGATCGTTTTGCTCGGCGTGCTCTGCACTCTCTGCGTTTCGATCTTTTCGCAGTCGCTACCCGTTGCGGCGCCGCAAAGTGTCGGCATGTCCGCGCCGAAGCTCAACCAGATCGACGCGTTGGTCGAGGCGGATATTCAGGATAAAAAACTGCCCGGTGCCGTCGTTCTCGTCGGCCACAAGGGCAAGATCGTTTTCCGAAAGGCCTACGGCAACCGCTCGCTCGTCCCGACAGTCGAGAAAATGACGGTCGATACGATATTCGACCTCGCTTCGCTTACCAAAGTCGTCGCAACGACTACCTCGATAATGAAACTCGTCGAAGAAGGGAAGCTGCGGCTGAATGACAACATCGGTAAATACATCCCCGAGATCGACGACCCGCAGGTAAAACGCGTCACGATCCAGCAGCTCATGACGCACACGTCCGGCTTCGCTCCCGATTTCGACCTCAAAGAAAAATGGACCGGCCGCGACGGAATGCTCGCCGCGCTGAAAAAAGAAAAGCTGCGGACGCCGCCGGGAATAAGGTTTGTTTATTCGGACATAAATTTCATCACTCTCGCGGAGATCATACAAAGAATCAGCGGCGACAGCGTTGCCGATTTCACCGCAAAGAATTTGTTTACTGAGCTTTCAATGCAAGCATCAGGCTTTCGGCCGTTCGCATTGAACGAAATGCCTCGATTGTCCAACGCTAATGTTGCGCCCACCGAAAATATCAGAGGCCAAAACAGCTATCTCGGCTCAAAATTCGAAGGTGACGAGGCGACAGGAAGTCGAGTTTTGCGAGGCCAGGTTCACGATCCAACCGCATTCCGCATGGGCGGTATTGCAGGCCATGCTGGACTCTTCTCAACCGCTGATGACCTGGCGCGATTTTGCCAGATGCTCTTAAACGGCGGGGTAGTTCCAGGCGGAAACGCGAGTGTAAACGAACGTGCGAAAAACCCGCGATCCGGCATACGCATTCTCTCCGCGAACACGGTTGCCCGCATGATCCAACCGATCGTCGTTTCCGAATCCGGCGAGACGCGCGGACTCGGCTGGGACATCAACACCGCGTTTTCATCCAATCGCGGTGAACTTTTTCCGCTTGGCTCGTTCGGCCACACAGGTTTCACGGGAACCTCGATCTGGATCGACCGCGTTTCTCAGACATTTGTTATTTTTCTATCGAACCGTGTTCATCCGGACGGCAAAGGCGACGTGACGCCGCTCCGTGCAAAGGTGGCGACCGTCGTGGCATCCGCGGTCGAAGACACGCCCATCGAAAAATGGAAACAGGCCCAAGCGGAATATAACGCAGCCGTCGCCGCACAGATCCCCGGTTTCAAAGAACGACTCGATCGAGCACCTAACCGGCAGCTTACGGCTAACGGCTCACAGTTAACAGCTAGTATTCCTTCCGCCGTAACAGTACTCAACGGTATCGACGTCCTCGAACGCGACAAATTCAAACAGCTTGATGGCATGCGTATCGGGCTGGTTACAAACCAAACCGGCCGCGATCTGAACGGCAAACCGACGATCGACGTGCTCAAAGAGGCGCCGAATGTAAAGCTTGTCGCGCTTTTCTCGCCGGAGCACGGCATTCGCGGTGAGTTGGATCAGGCAAAGATAAGCGATTCGGTTGATGAGAAAACTGGTTTGCCGATTTATTCACTTTACGGCGAGACGCGGCGGCCAAAGCCTGAACAATTAAAAGATCTTGATGCCGTCGTCTATGACCTGCAGGACATCGGCACGCGGTTTTACACGTACACAGCGACGCTGCGAAACGTGATGGAAGAAGCAGCAAAAGCAGGTAAACCCATTTTTATTCTCGATCGGCCCGATCCGATCAACGGCATCGCCGTCGAAGGCCCGCTCGCCGACGAGGACAAACTTTCGTTCATCGCAGCTCACACAATACCGGTTCGCTACGGGCTGACCATTGGCGAACTCGGTATGATGATGAATGCCGAGCGGAAGATAGGCGCGGAGGTTCGCGTTATCAAAATGGAAAACTGGACGCGGTCGATGTGGTTTGACGAAACCGGCCAGACGTGGGTAAACCCTTCACCAAATATGCGTTCGCTGACCGAAGCGACGCTTTATCCGGGAATCGGCCTGCTCGAGACGACAAACGTCTCGGTCGGGCGCGGAACCGACACGCCGTTCGAGGTTGTCGGAGCTCCATGGATCGACGGGCGCAAACTTGCCGCTTACCTGAACGACAGAGATCTGCCTGGTGTGAGATTCGTTCCGATCCGCTTTAAGCCGAATGCGTCTGTTTTTAAGGACGAAGATCTCGGAGGCATCAACATCGTCGTCACAAACCGCAATATCTTAAATTCTGTCCGGACGGGTGTCGAGATCGCCTCGGCGCTCAGGAAGCTTTATCCGAACGACTGGCAGGTAGACAAATACGCGCGGCTGCTTGTGAACCAGCGGGTCCTCAACGACATAAAAGGCAGCGACTCGCCAGAGAGCATTGAAAAAGCCTGGAACGACGATCTATCAGCTTTTAAAACACGCAGATCGGCATTCCTGCTTTACAAATAAAAAAGTTTCGGCTATAAAGTTCCGAGAAATCATTTTTTCAGAGTAATCCGTAAGTTCTTGAAAACCTCCCAGGTTTGATTGAAATTTTTTTACTTATATCGATAACGAAATCTTAACCAAATCGCCATAAGTGTAAGCTGTGCTTATGGATATCAACATTTTTTATTGACTAGCCAAGGAGGAGAACAAGGATGAACCTGAAAATCGAACGAATACTAAGGCTCGCGTGCTGTACGCTGTTGGTTGCAGCGGCGTGTGTTGTTTCTGCGAACAGCCAGACAGTTAGCGGAACACTGAGAGGAACGGTAACGGATGCGAACGGAGCCGTAATTCCGAACGCGACGGTCATAGTAAAAAACACCGAAACCGGACTCGAAAGGACCGTTGTCACATCGGACGACGGCAATTACAATCTTCCGTTTTTGCCCATTGGAAAATACACCGTCCAGGCGACCCGCACGGATTTCAACAAGGTGCTTCGTGAAAACGTCACGATCAGTCTGAATGAAACAAGCGTCGTCAATATACAACTTAGCCCATCCGTTAGCGGCGAAGTAACGGTGACGGACGAGGCCCCGACAATAAATACCACCGATGCGCAGATCGCGCAGTCGCTTTCTGAAAACCAGATACAAGAACGGCCTGTGGCAAACCAGGGCAACTTTTTGACCCTTGCCGAAACGTTTACCGGGTTTCAGGAAAACCCGACGTCGGGGCAGAACAATCCTACCTCTTCCTCGGGTTCGTCAATAAACTTTAATGGGACCGGAACGCGCGGAGCGACATTCCAGATCAATGGCGTAAACAATGATGACTCGTCTGAGAACCAAAATCGTCAGGGCGCATCGCTGGCCACCATCAAAGAATTTCAGGTCATCACAAACAACTTCACCGCCGAATTCGGACGCGGTTACGGAGCCGTTGTTCTTGTTCAGACCTTGTCCGGCACCAACAGGTTCAAGGGCAGCGCGTATCTGTACCATAACGACCAGGCGCTAAACGCGAAGTCGTTTTTCGCCCACGGGGACAAACCCGTATTCAGACGAAATCAGTTCGGGGCTGTACTTGGTTTTCCGGTCGTCAAGAACAAGCTTTTTGGCTTCTTAAGTTTTGATGAGGTTAGAAACAGCGGAGCAAATTTGTACGAGCGCGATCTTCCGACAGCTTTCGAAAGAAATCCGGCTAACTGGTTTTTGGTAACTCCGGCAAATGACACACCGTCCAATAGAGCATTCATCCAGTCGGTGATGGATCGGTTTGAGGGCCTTACGCCAAATGATCCGGCAAATCGTTCGCCCAGGGCTTTCGTAGGTGTGCAGCCGTACAGTTTCCCGGCAAACGACTACTCAGCTCGCATGGATTGGAACGCGTCATCAAAAGATGCGGTGAACGCGCGCTGGCAATATACCCGACAGATCTTCGCGGCGGCCGACATCATACCGGGCGAACGGGCTGATCAGAACAACAAGCAGCAGAATTACGGCTTGACCTGGACGCACAATTTCTCACCCGATCTGGTCGGCGAGTTTCGCTATGGTCTTGGCTTACGCAACACGCTCGTAAACATAACGGCGGGAAATGATACGCCGATACTTCGTTTTACCAGTCCCGAGATTAGAAACGTCGGTGGTTCGATAATCGGAAATGCCGGCAGCTTTCCGATCCAGCGCTATCAGACGGATCACCAGTTCGTGTACAACTTGTCGACGATCTTCGGCGGTAATCATTTCTTCAAGACCGGTATCGATTGGCGCTTCCAGGAGCTTGACGATCTTGCGGACAGCAACTCGCGCGGTTCCTGGAATTTCAATGGTTTATGTAACGGTGGTGATAACTTTGGTGGGAAGACCTATCGTGATCCGACGACGCAAAACCCCTCGGGCTGGCTAGAGCTGATCAACGGCTGCGTCACGACGTTTACGAAGGGATACGGCCCGTTTTTCCTTGAGAACCGAATTGGCGAAAGCAACTTGTACGCTGAAGATAACTGGAAGGTTTTTCCAAATTTAACTCTCAACCTCGGGGTTCGATACGAGTATGTGAACGCGCCTCGCGAAAAGGAAGGCAGGATCGAGTACGGATTTAGTGACGATAAGGACAACATCGAACCGCGTGTCGGTTTTGCCTACAGCCCAGGATTTGAAAACGGATTTTTGCATACGCTTTTCGGCAACAACGGCGAAAGCTCGATACGTGCCGGGTTTGGCATTTACCACGGCAGATTGTTCCAGTCGGTCTTTTCTCAGAACGGAGCGACGGTTCGCTTTAATCCTCCGAATGCATTCACTTATACCCGCAGCGGTCAGGCGACAAGCGACTTCGATCCGTTCAACCTGGCCGATCCTACCGATGGATTCGTCTTCGTTCCGGGGCAACCACCGACGGCGAGAGCTTCGCTGACAATAATTGATCCTAACCTGGAAATGCCGTATACCGAGCAGTGGAACCTGACCTACGAACGCCAGCTCCCGTGGACGTCGGCTGTTCGTATCAGTTATACGGGAAACCGCGGTATTGGCCTCTTGAAATACACGCTGGATAATCTCGCAGTGAATGACCCGAACGGCGTTCATGTCGCAAATCATCCATTCAATGGGGCTCTTGCAGGGAAGACGATATTTCCGGCCGCTGATATATTTTGCGCGGGAACGACGGTGGCAAATTCTCTATGCCCGGTGACGCCGATAGGCCCTCTGGAATACAGCCGTATTGTTCCGAGGACGAACGAGCGGCGTCCCAATCCGCTGTACAGCACAAATCTCGAAGTTAGCAATGGTGCGTGGAGCTATTACAATGCGCTCCAGATCGAATGGAATAAACGCCTGTCGCATAACCTGAACTTTAATGCCGCCTACAC
>DATJGV010000059.1:0-6998 GCA_035494575.1 Pyrinomonadaceae bacterium
GGAGATAATTTCGGCTCGTATTTCAGGCCGTTAATGCGTATAATACAACCGAATCGGTTTCGTTTCATTCTGACCCGAAAGGACCACGACGATGAAAATTTGCCCCGTTTGCCGAAAAACCTATACCGACGACAATCTCAATTTTTGCCTCGAGGACGGCACGCTGCTGACGCAATCGCAGGGCCAATCGCTGCCCGAAACGGTCCTTATAAATCAGCCGCGCCCGACCGATCCGATCCGCCCGCAGGGCATGCAGCAGGCCGCTCCGACGGCGTGGAATCCGCCGCAGCAGTTTCCCGTTCAGCAAAAAAAATCGTCGAAAACGTGGCTGTGGGTCTTGGGAATTTTGGGTCTCGTCGTGTTGCTGTGCGGAGGCGGTTTTGCGGGCCTTATTGTGATCGGCGTCATGAATTCCGATGATGCCACGAACAGCCGGACGCCTAGAAATACAAGAGTTTCGACGACGCCTGCACCGTCAACGCCGACGACGTCAACACCGGACGATAACGACCTGAACAACGTCCAAAGTATCGATCTTTCCGAATGGGTCCGCGATTTTTCAGCGTACGGTACGACGGAATTCACAGGCGGCGAACTGCTGATGGCGTCGAAGCAAAAGGCCTTTTATTATGTGCTTTTAGCGCCGGATGATTATTCTACCGAGGGAGCCGCCACGCGCGTTACTCTCCGAAATGTCGAGGACGCAAATTCGTCGCTCGGCTACGGCCTGATATTTCACAGCAACCCGACGCCGTTAATTCAGGACTACGCATTTTTGCTGGATGCCAAGAAAAAGCGGTATCGCGTTGTCCGTCACGAACCGCAAAAGGAGACGGCACTTGTGCCATGGACAAGTTCGTCACTGATAAAAGAGGGCGCGGCTGAAAATACGATCGAGGCCCGTGATAAGGGCGATAAAACCGACCTGTATATAAACGGCCAATTGGTAAACTCGGTGAGCAATACTTATGCTTACAAGGGCGGCGTTCCGGGGCTTTATTCGGGCGATGCCGTGAAAATTGCGTTCAAGGACCTGGAGATCCAGAAGTAGCCGCAACTCTCACTAATTTATGAAAAGATGTCCGCGCTGTAATCAGACCTACACGGATGACGATCTTAATTTTTGCCTGAATGACGGCGAGCTGCTCACGTCGTTCAACGATGCGCCGCCTACGGTCTTTATGGATCCGCCGCGGGTTACGGACCAGACAGGCTGGCAATCGGCTCCGCCGCCGGCACCGTGGCAAAGCCCGCAAAACATGCAGAGCACACCGTTCGGTACGCCGGCTTTTGTGCAGTCGCGCGACCAGACGCTGCCGACCATCGCGTTGGTGCTAGGCATTCTAAGTGTTTTAATGATATGTTGTTACGGCGGTCTATGGCTGGGCTTGCCCGCGGCCGTGGTGGGATTTCTCGGAATGAAAAATGCCGATTCCGACCCGACACGCTATGGCGGCCGCGGCATGGCGATCGGCGGTTTGGTTCTGGGAATCGTTAGTTTTTTGGCCTTCCTGGGCTGGATGGTTGTTTTGATATTCGGCTCGTTGGCACACTAGAGTTTATTCCTTTATACTCTTTTTGATGCGCGTAACATTGCACGTCGTCGCCGGGCCTCAAACCGGGCGCGTTTTCACATTTGATCAACACGACACTTTCATGATCGGCCGAAGCGAGGACGCACAGTTCTGCCTGCCGCATGACAGGTTTTTTTCGCGCCATCACTGTTTGCTTGAGATCGCGCCGCCGCAGACGTTTCTGCGCGATCTCGGTTCGACCAACGGAACCTTTGTCAACGGAATCCGCGTTGAGACCGCGCATCTTAAAGCAGGCGACAGAATACAGGGCGGCGAAACCGTGCTCGAGGTCGAGGTGTCGTCGGACCGCTCGGATTTCGATTCTCACTCGCCGCAGAAATTCAATAAAACCGAACCGTCGTTCATAACGATCTCGTGCCTGAATTGCGGCCGGCTGTCCGAGGCTGAGGCTTCGCATCCCGATGCAAAATTATCGTTCGTCTGCGACGAATGCCGCGACAAGCTGAAGAAGAATCCGCAGCCGATCCCGGGCTACCAGATGCTTCGCGTGCTCGGCCAGGGCGGTATGGGAAGCGTTATGCTTGCGCGTGCCGAGAAGGACGGCCGCGCCGTCGCGATCAAAACCTTGCTGCCCGAAGTAGCGGTGAGCGAACAGTCGCTGAAACGCTTTATGCGTGAGATCGAGGTTGCTGCAGCGTTGCAGCACCCTAACATCGTCAGTTACATCGAGCACGGATCGCACAACGGCCTGGTTTATCTCGTCACCGAATACATCAGCGGAATGGACGCGGCAAAACTCGCTCAAACCCGCGGCGGCAAACTCGATTACAGGGAAGTTGTGAAGATAATCGAGCAGACCCTGGCGGCGCTGGATTTTGCCCACAATCTCGGATTTGTTCACCGCGACATCAAGGAACAAAACATCCTGGTTGAAGGCAAAAATCCGAACTATCGGGCAAAGCTTACCGATTTTGGCCTATCAAAAAGCTATAAACAAACGGGTATGAGCGGCGTCACAATGGTTGGCGATGTGGCCGGCACGATAGCGTATATGCCGCCCGAACAAGTGCGCGATTTCAAGGAAGTGCGTCCGCCGTCTGATATTTACGCCGTCGGAATGACTGCGTACAGCCTCTTGACAGGCGCCCATGCTCTCGACATCAGCCCGAACGCCGGAATTTCGGAAACCGTCAAGGCCATTTTCGAAAAGCCGATCATTCCGATCGCAAACCGCCGGCCGGATGTACCTCTAAAAGTTTCCGCCGTCATTGAAACTGCGCTCGCGAAACAGGCCGAACTCCGATGGGCGACGGCCGGCGAAATGCGTGAAGCACTTATTCGCGCTGTTTCTGAATTTAATTAGAAATAGACCACGGTTATCTCGCAAGTTTCAAGCAGATCTCTAACTGATCTTCCGGATCAGTTTTTTCACACTCTTCGCAAATTTCTTTAACTTAAAATTCTGCGGGTCGTCGTGAGCGTCCTTGATTCCCGCATCGATCGCCGAGTGGTAAGCCGGGATCAACCACGTCCCCCGGCGAACGCTCGCGCATAAATACAGCAGAGCCAGGCGGTCGTACTGTTCATCGGTGAAACCAGGCTCGGGTGCAAAACGGTCGTTTTCGGGATTTGCGTTTGCCGGATCGCGGCGGCGCGGCTGGATCAGCTCGATGTGAATTTCCAAGCCTTTTGCGTCCTTTTTTAGCACGTCACGCGCAAATTTAGTTCCCCAGCCCTTTCTGACGCTTTCGGCAAATGGGGTTGTCGTTACCGACTCGCCGAGGCGGTTCACGAAGATGTGCGCGACGGGATTATTTGTCCAAACCTCGATCTTGTTGCCTTTCCAATTGGCATCAGAGTTGAAGCCGGCGGGAAACGGCTTATCCTTGAGATATGGCCAAGACGTGTCATGGATTATGAAATAGAGAGCCGGAATTTCTTCGCCGTTCGGAAGCGTTGCGGTCACGAGCGGCTGGTCGAGCGAGCCGCCCAAGGAACCCTCATCTATAAGGTGTTCACTTAGGTATTTTCGAAGCGACTCTTTATTTACTGCGATCTCTTGCCCCACGATCTTTGCAAGCGGATCAGGCAGCTTTTTAAGGTCATTATCGAGAACGCCGCCGATCTTGTTCGGCCGCAAGAGGCATCGCGCCTGTTCGACGGGAGTTCCCGCGAACAGAAGCGTAGCTCCATCCAGCTTGCAGGCTGTGTTTTGGGCAATTACACTCATCGCGCCGATGATGAGCGAAAAGAGTAGAAATGCAAAAATTGACTTCTTCATTCGACGTTCAACCACCCGCTACCGCAGGTGGTACTGACAAGAAACCGCGGAGCTGACGAGAACCGAGATCATATGGTTTTCGTTACCTTCGACAACGAGCGCGGCTCGTCAGGGTTGATTCCTTTCGCTGCCGACAGCAACGCGGCGAACATCTGGGCCGGAACGATGAACGGTATTGGCGACAGGAATTCGTCAATGTCTTTCGACATCATGATCGAGCGAGTTGAGAGATATCCGGTTTCAGCATCGTTCGTGATCGAAAGGCAATCGGCGTTCAACTCGCGCAGACGGTGCAGCAGATCGAGATTGCTCTGCTTTGCGGCCCCGGTCGGGGCGAACAGCAGCATCGGGAACCGTCGTTCGACTATTGCGAGCGGGCCGTGGAAAAAATCCGCAGATGAGAATCGTTCGGCGACGACGTAGCAGGTTTCCATAAGCTTAAGGGCAAGCTCGTATGAGTTGCCGTAATTCATACCGCGTCCGACAACGACGCAGTTTTCCATAAAAACATATCGCTCGACAAACTCCTCGACCTTCGGCCGCAACTCAAGCGCTGCCGCGGTGAAATCGGGGATTTTTTCGAAATCAAGCTTGGTTCCGCCCAATGCGGCAGCAAGCATGTAAAAATGGAGCATCTGACCCGTATAGGTTTTGGTTGCGGCCACGGATTTTTCGCGCCCGGCATGAATCTGCAAGGTTTCATCGGCGATCTGGGCCATCGCGGAATTGGCGTCATTAGTGATACCCAGTGTGATCGCACCGCAATCTTTGGCCCGCTGCATAACAAGGTTAATATCCGCACCCTCGCCCGACTGCGAAACGCCGATCACAAGTGCACGTTTCAGATTCAACTTTGCGTTATAGAGCGTGAAGACTGACGGAGCCGAAAGCGAAACGGGAATGCCGGCTGTGGTCTCGATCAGATAGCGGCCGAAAAGCGCCGCGTTATCCGAGCTGCCGCGTGCGGCCATTATGACAAGATCGATCTCTTTATTTCTTAAAAATTCGCTGAGTTTAGCGTACTTTTCGCGCTCGGCGGTTATCGTGCGTGCCAGAACTTCGGGCTGTTCGGCAATTTCCTGCAGCATCAATGACATAAATTCTTTTGGATCAAAGGTCAAGTCAATGATAACATCAGCCGGCAAAAACTTCGAAATCGATAAATTTAGGTTATAGGGTAAAGGTCAAGCTTTAGCTTCGGCCTCATTTGAATCTTGCATTGCTCGAAATACATCCTGTCCCGGAGTTTCTTCGCCATGAGGCTTGTTCATTTCGCCAAGCACCGAATTTATCGCGCCGCCGATCAATACCGCCATCGCTGTCAGATACATCCACAGCATCAGAATGATAACGGCACCAAGCGAACCATACGCTTTGTCGTATGAGTTGAAATATTGCAAATAGAGTCGAAATCCGCTTGTCAAAATGACCCACAGAACCATTGCAACCATTGCTCCGGGGCTGATCCAGACCCAGCGAAACTTATCGAAACAGGGAACCCAGCTGAACAGCACCTCAGTGACCAGGAGCATGACAACCAGGATCGTGATCCACTGGATGATGACAAGGACAAGCGGCGAGGTCACCACAAAACCAAGATAAGACAAGCCAAGCTGAACCAGCTGCCAACCGTATGCGACACCGGCCAACACGATAGCGACGACAATGATGAATAAAAGTGTAAGCACCAGTGACTGCAGCTTCGTATGCCACCATGATCGTCCTTCGCGAAGCTGATAAACTGCGTTCAGCGAACTCCTGAGGCTGTCGATCCCTGCCGATGCCGACCAAAGCGTTACCAAAAGTCCTAGTGTGAGTTTGCCGCCCGAGCTGTTGTCGATGATCTCGGAGAGCGTTTTTTGAACGAGATCGAACGCCGACCTCGGCATTATTTCGTGAAGATAGACAAAGAGCTCGCGCTTCAGCCCCTCGGTCGACACGAGCACCAGGCCAAACAAGCTAATAAGGAAAAATAGAAGCGGAAAAAAGGCGAACGAAAAATAAAAGCCGCACTGCGCCGCGCGATTGAACACGTCGCTGTCGAGAATTTTTTGGTAAAGCCGTGAAAAAAAGCGTTTCCAATCGATTTTCGGGAGAAACCTCATTGAATTCGATTATGCGTCTATGCCGAGCGGTTATCAAGATTTTTATATATCGAATTTTCGCGGGACCCTTTTGCCGATACCGCAGGTTATTTCGTATGAAATAGTTCCGGTAAGCGCAGCCAGCTCACTTGCCCTTATCTCGAAGTTCCCCGATCTGCCGATCATTGTTACTTCGTCACCGACCGCGACGCCGATCGCGTCGGTCACGTCAAGCAATGTCCAGTCCATCGATATCCGCCCTGCGGTTGGAACAAGATTACCGTTGACGATTGCCCGTCCGGTGCCGGAAAGACGCCGACTGTAGCCGTCGGCGTAGCCGACAGGAATGGTGGCGATAAGCGAATCTCTTACGGTCGTGAACGTCCGTCCGTATCCTAACGTTTCTCCTTTTGGCACAGTTTTAAGGTGGGCGATCTGCGTCCGCAATGAGAGCACGGGCCGAAATTCCGGCTTTGCGGCTTCGCCGGGCAGCACGTCGTCGCCCAAGCCGTACAGAATGCCGCCCAGACGGACCATGTTCCCGCGTGATGTTGGGTGCACGATCGCGCCGGGTGAGTTGGCAAGATCGATATTCGATGGATGGGATCCAAAACTGCGAAATATATCAACAGCCTTTTCGAATCGCTCGATCTGCAGATTCGTAAAAGCCGTTTCGTTCAGATCGTCCGCCGAGGCGAAATGAGTCATGAGGCCGTCGATATTCAGGGCGGGGAAGGCGACCATTTGGCCCGCAAATTCGGAAACTGCGTCGTATCGCACACCGACGCGGCCCATGCCAGTGTCGATCTTGACATGGACATCCATTAAAACGCCGCGTTTTTCCGCAATCTCGTTAAGTCGCTCGGCATCTTCGATACGGTAAACAACGGGTGTCAGATCGTGTTCAAGAAGCAAGCTTTCCTGACCGCTCCAAAACCCGCCTAGACAAAGAATCGGGCTTCTTATACCGAACTTCCGAAGTTCGATGCCTTCTTCGGGCAGGGCAACGGCGAGCCAATCGATATTTTCGGCTTCGAGCCGCCTTGCGCATTCGACCGCTCCATGACCATATGCGTCGGCTTTGACGACGCCCATAAC
>DATJGV010000060.1:0-15859 GCA_035494575.1 Pyrinomonadaceae bacterium
ACTCGCTGGCAGAATAACCGGATCGGGTAATTTCAACTGAAGATTCGTAAAGGTCTTCATTGTCTTATCGCCGATCGGGGGCTCTTTCGCGCGGAACTCAACCTTGGTTGCGTGATTGAAGATTATCTCGTAAAGCGGAAAGACGAGCTGCGGATCGCCGTCGATATAAAATCTCAAAGATTCGGGACGCTCTTGCGTAGCGCCGATCTTCATCTCATGCAAATTTGCATTACCGTAGCAGCGAAGGCTCATGCGGATTTGGCAGTTTGCATATTTTCCGCGAGCGTCCTTTGGGGCATTCGATTCGAGGTCCGCAGACAGCATCTCCATAGGCGCGAGCTGAAGATCGTATGCCGTCCTGAACTGGCACGGCGTTCCGTCAACCGGCCGTGAATTAAGCCGCGCGCCGCGCTCCAACGACTGAACGGCAGTCAGCTTATCGTTTGGCGAACCGAATGAAAGCTGCGCGATCGCCATTGATGGGATCGGAGCAAGGTAGTGCGGGTAAAGAATGTTTAGAAACGACTCGGTTATCTCAGGAAGCTCATCGTCAAGTTTGAGGCCGACGCGTCCCGTCAAGAAAGCGAAGGATTCGATCATCCGCTCGACGTGCGGATCTTCGATCTTTTCTTCGTCAAGAAGCAGCCGTGCAGCGATCTTTGGATATTTGCGCGCAAAATCAGCGCCCATCCTTCTTAGAAAGACCAGTTCCCTTTCGTAATAACCTAGCAGCTCATCCCGCATTGTTCAAAAAAATATACCGACATTAAAACATGGCATGCTTTATACCGCAGTGACCTCAAAATAGCCGCTTCCCGACTGAAGCGATGTGTCGAATGACACGGGCTCCGGCGCCGGGTCGATATCAAGCTGCGCGTCGATCCGAAAGCGAAGCGAACGCTCCGTTCCGCCCATCGCCTCGAGCGTCACCTTGGCAGACAAAAAACGCGGTTCAAAGATCGTAATAGCATTCTCGATCTGCTTTACCAGTGCCTTTTGGTCAAGGTGGCTGTCCGGACTCAAGGTTGTCAGGTCCGGTATTCCGTACGCAACGACCGATCTGTTCGTCTCGTAAAGATCTTCTGTTAACTCAAAAGCAAGACGACGCGTATTCAAAAGCCATTCGAGGTCGCGCCCGACCGAGGCTTTTAACTCGTGTAGGGTTTGCGACCGTGATTTCTGGCCTTCTGAGGATGACCGCGGGTCGAAATCGAGCAGGCGGTCTAGGACCGACGGAGTGATCCTGGCTTCATGATCCGAACGAGGCATAAAAATGAAAAACGTGCCCGCCTCTCATTAAAGAAAGACGGGCCACAAAGAAAAACTGTTTGCAAGCTAGACTTTCTTGTTCAGTTTCAGGTCATAGCCCCATTTAATGTGATCGGTAAGCTCGCCGGTCGTTGTATCCTGTACGCCATAGTCGCCTTCGACCTTAGCGAAGTTGAACGAAATGCTTTCCGTCGGAAGTCCACTGGATCCAGAGACGTTGTACGAACTGATAAGCAGATCGGTAAACTTGTATACCAGAAAGTCAACCGGAGTGCCGCCCGCCTTTCGAACCGTCAAGGTTGCATCCTTGATGTGTTCACCGGTCGCGCACTTTTCAGCAAGTTTCGGGCTTCCTTTCATCGTATAGATAACGAAAGAAAAGTCACTCATCGAAACTTTCTCAGTACCCATACCTTGACCTGCGGCGGCCGATCCCGCGTTGGACTGTCCCCAACTGAAGCTCAGAAGCTCCAACTCATTAGGATGTTTGTCATCCTTGCTTTCGCCATCAACACCGTCTATCTTCAAAAAAATGTCCTGCGCCATATATTTGTTTCGCTCCTTATATTTTCTAATCCAAAATTAATATGCCCGAAAACGGCCGGGCCGTTTTTAAGTTAATTGATTAACGCCGTTTTCGGACGTTCTCAAAACTCACAATTAAGGGACGATGCCATAATCTCTTTTTGCTAAACGGGCAAAAGGAAATTTATATCAGCCGCAAACTACTTCGCGGGTGGCGGCAACTCCGCAACGAGACGAAGCGAAACAGACAGCTCGTCAAGTTGAAAATGCGGCCTTAAGAATGCAACCGCGCGATAGCATCCGGGTTTGCCGGGAACTTCCGCAACCTCGATGCGAGCCTCGCGGAGCGGATACTTTGCTTTGGTCGCCGGCGAAGCCGAATCGTCCGAAGTCACATAGTTCGCGATCCATCTTGACAGAAACTTTTCGGCGTCCTTACGTTCCATAAAACTGCCGATCTTGTCCCGCATCATTGATTTCAGATAATGAGCAAAACGTGACGTTGCGAAAATGTACTGCAACTGAGTAGACAGCCTTGCGTTTGCGTTGGCCGCGTCGGTGTCGTATTTTCTCGCCTTGTTTGCAGACTGCGTTGCGAAAAACGCTGCGTAGTCGGTACCCTTGCAATGAACGAGAGGGATAAAACCGTTGTCGGAAAATTCTTTTTCGCGACGATCGGTAATAGCAACCTCGGTCGGGCATTTCATCGCAACTTCGCCTTCGTCCGTTTGGAACGTATGCGTGGGAAGACTGTCAACCAAACCGCCGCCCTCAACACCTCGAATCGCTACGCACCAGCCGTGCATCGAAAATGCCTCCGTCAGGCGCGTGCCAAGCGAGTACGCGGCGTTCGTCCACAAATACTTCTTGTGGTCCGTGCCGTCAACGTCCTCTTCGAAACGGAATGTCTCGGTCGGACGGGTCGCTGCCCCATACGGCTCACGGCCAAGAGTGTGCGGCAATGTAAGGCCGACATAACGCGAGTCCTCAGATTCGCGGAAGCTTCGCCATTTTGCATATTCGGTTCGGTCGAAGATCTTCGAAACATCCCGAATTTCGGTCATATCCGAGAACGTATCCCATCCAAACATGCCCGGGTTGGCGGCACTAAGAAACGGAGCGTGAGCAGCGGCGGCGACGCCGGCGATCTTTTCGAGCAATGCCAGGTCCTGTGGATGGTTGCCAAACTCGTAGTCACCGATCAATGCACCGTAGGGTGCACCACCGAATGTGCCGTACTCTTCTTCGTAAACTTTCTTGAAGAGAGTGGACTGATCGAATTCGAGAGCCCGTTCGAGATCTTTCAGCAGCTCCTTCTTGTTAACGTTCAATACGCGGATCTTGAGCTGTGTGCCTGTCTCGCTGTTCATTACGAGTTGGTTAAGACCGCGCCATGATCCTTCGAGTTTTTGAAAATCCTCGTGATGCATGATCTCGTTAAGCTGCGCGCTCAACAATCTATCGATCTCTGCAATACGCGAGTTGATCGCAAGGTCCATGTTTTTCGACATGGTAAGCTCGCCCGCCATCACCTGGTTGACAAACTCGGCTATCATGTCCTTGGCGCGTTCCTTTTGAAACTCGTCACGGCCCATTTTGCCTTCGGTCAATATCTTGTCAAGAAGGTTTACTTCCCCAGTTTCTTCAACCGTTTGGACGGCGGCTTCCTGTTCTTTCTGATTTGCCATGTAATTATTCCTCCTTAGCCTCGATACCGAGGGCACTGCTTAACTCTTTTTGTTTGCCTGAGTCTGCGATAACGCCTTCGAGCAAACTTTCAAGCTTGTCGTTTCCGTCCATTTTTGAAAGCAGATCAGAAAGCTTCTGTCGCGCTTCGACCAATTTGCGAAGCGGTTCAACCTGCTGAACAACGCTGTCCGGATGAAAATCCTCCATCCTGTTAAATTTCAGCTCGACGCCGACCTTGCTGCCGTCATCCTGTAATTTGTTGTCGGTTGTGAACGCGAGGCGCGGCTTCATACCGGCAAGTACCTGGTCGAAATTGTCCCGGTCGATCTCGACGAACTTTCGGTTCTTCATCGGCGGCAGGGCTTCCTCCGGTTTTCCGCTGAAGTCGCCCATGACGCCGACCACAAACGGCAGTTCCTTCATCTCTATTGCTCCGCCCGTTTCCACGTCATAGGTGATCTGTACACGCGGTGGCCGGATACGGTCAATTTTGTGTTGCAAACTTTCTTTCTTTGGCATTAGCTTTTCTCCTTTCGTATTCGAAATTCATATTTACCTGGATCCTTTGAACATATCCGTTCCGCCGGCCGACTATGTCTAGGCGGGTGGTTCGCCGTTGCCCGTGTTGAATCCGAGTGTCTGGCGAAGCTGTGCGAGGATCGATTCGTCCTTGATGACATCCTGTAACCAATTCTCAAGAGGCATGTTGCCCCACTTCACCGCACGCTGCACCAGGTACGATACAGGGCTGTGCGGTTCGGTCTTCTGAAAAAAATCCGCGATATCGCCCAAACGTTTAAGGGCATCGCGCCTGCTCTGAATTGCTCCGGCAACTCCTCCGGCCTTGGCGACTACGACGCCGTCCTCGCCGACTTCTACGGTCTCTTCGTCGGAGGCTTCGACCTCATCGGGTTCTTCAATTCGCTTTTCGTCAAGGATCTTTTTTGCCTGGCCGTGAACTGTTTCGAGGACTTTCTTAAGTCCGGTCAAGCCCGGCATTTGGTTGCGATCGAACTTGGCTTCGATCACGGTTTCGAGATTCTTTAGTTCTGCCCAGCACTCGTCGATTGCAAAGTTTATTTCCTCACAATCAGCCCGCCGCGTATGCATCAGGTTCTTTCGCCATAGATCGGCCGTAACGCGCCGTTCTCTTTCGGCCCTCGTCTTAAGTTCCTGATATCGTTCCTGGTCGCCCGAGGGCAGGGTGTCAATGTTTTCGGGAATGTCGAACGTCTTTGAATCCTCGAAATCGGTAAAGCTGTACCTCTCCCCCCCGGTAATGGGCACATCCTTTACGGCAAGCGCTACGTTGGTCTCAATCCACGAAATAGCGTTCGCACGGCCTTCCATATCGCCTTCATCTATTTCGGGGTAAAGCGTTTCCCAAAATTTGTCCTGCAGACCGGCAGCCAGTTTTATACCGTCGCGCAAACCGACGAAACCATATTGCTTAACGAGCGACTCCAAAAGCCATGCCGATATTTGAAGATCTTTGGATCTGGTGGAGAGAGCGGGAACGGCTAGATCGATCACTTTGCGATAATCGGCTACTTTCAATTCCGTCTGCCATTCGCCAAGGCTGAGATTATCATCGGCACGCCGGGCTTCGACGATCTCGTCATACACGCCGGAATAGCGCAGGCTCTCTCCCGAAGGATTATCTTCGGAAATTGGTTGAAGCAAAAGTTCGAGATCAACTACGGGTGGTTTTTGTAGTTCGCCACTCATCAAAAGGCTCCTTAAATTTTTAGGAACAAGGTGAACCGGTCTCAAATTGCTTTGAATCGGCTATATAATAAACGAAAATCGCTAAGAAATCACCAAAAATTTTACTGCGCCTCGTCTTCACGCTTAAATTCTATGATTTCTATGTCAAGAATCGACTTGTCTTTCCCGTCCATCCAGAACAGCTTTGTGCCCTCACCGACAAAAAGATCATTTCCCAGATCACGCCAGTCGGTCATTCTGCCCAAGCGGACCTGGTCGTTTTCGCTTTTCCATGTTCCTGAATAAAGCGTCGGAAAAAAGATCTCGCCGTTGCTGCCGTTGCGGAGTTCGACCTGGCCCTGCAGCCAGTAGAGGTCACGCAGGGAATTCGGTTTCGTGAATTCGACCTTTAGGATATCTTCGAAAGGCAGCCACACGTACATATCTTTGTGGATAACTTCGAAGACACACATCGTCAGGTCGTTATAATCGCGGAAATCGCTGAATTCCTCACCGTTTACGGTACACGCAAAGGCAGGCCGCTCTTCTTCGACCTTATCGAGCAGTTCCCGGGCTTCGGCTATATTGCCCTCTCGCACGCGATTATTTGCGGTCAAAAGATCATCCACGTACGGGTACGACTGGGTCATGAACTCGGGCTTTAAGCCGTCCGAGAAATATTTCATCCGGTCACGCTCGGCCTTAAAATTCTGACGAAACATCAGCGAGCCGACCATCGCGTTTGAATCCTGATGGCCGATCACGTCGAGTTGTTTCTCAGCCCTGTCCCAATCGCCGGAAAAACACGAGAGCTCAAAAAGAAACGTGCGGGCCGAAGAATTTGTAGGATTGGTTTTTACAAAATCGAGGGCAGATGCAACTGCGCCGCCCAGGTTTCCTGCGTCCAATTGTGTTTTGGCATCATTCATATTGTTATTTACAGCGGCTTTTTGCCGCCTGAAAAAATCCAGTCAGCCCTATCTTCGTAAACATGAAACACACGGCGATCGCTGTTTCAATTTTGCTTCAAGAAATTTTGCGGAGCCTTAAAGCTCTTAAATATACTCTTATCGAACAGATCGCCGCCGCTCGGTTTGATCACAGCCGTAACCGTCTTGCCGCCCAGATTGTAGGTCAGCAGGTAATCGCCGCTGGCCTGTTTTTGCGGTTTTCCGGCGTCAACGAACTTGAACAATCCCCAATTTCCGGGGAACCTCTGCTCTGTTGCCGATGACGAAGCGGTCGGCTGCGCAGAGGTCTTCGGAGCGGTGTTTGTGTTTGCGGTGTTCGCAGCAGGCGGCGCCGCAGTGTCCGAAACCGAGCCAAAGCTGATCAAAACGCCCGTTTCCGAACCGGTTGCTGCAGGAAATGTTCCCTTGAACGCTCCCGTGCCGTCCGACGACACCTTCTGGCCGTCGATCATGAGCTGCACCATTCCGTCCTTGCTTGGCTGCAGCGTGATCTCATACTCGAATTTAGGCGTCGGACTGGTTCCGTACAGCGCCTTTCTAAGTGCGAACGCCGCGTTCAGATAAGCCACAAATTCATCGCTGAATTTGACCGGACTGTCCGCCTTGAGTTTGAGCTGCCCATTGGACTCCTCGAAATATTTCTTCAACCGCTGATCGTAGAACTGTGAAAGTTTGCCGTCTGACGGGTTGAGATAACCCGAGAGTTTCGTCAGATCAACCTCGGTCTGGCTGTCGTCGAACGGATAGCCTGTCTCAACCTCTTTGGCGGCCGGAGCGATCTGGTCCGTCCACATTTTCGTGAGTTGGGCTTTTGCATCCGTTCCGAGCAACTCCTGAAGGTTTCCAAGCGGCTCCTGCAAAAGCTGAGCAACTTCCTGCGAAGCCGGCGTTTCGCTGAACGCCTTGGTCAGATTCGCGATCGCCGTGTCGCGGGCCCGGAGTTTCAGCGGATCTTTATCGTTCGCCATCTCCTGCGCGATCCCGCGCAACTCGTCTGCTGAACGTCCGTTGATCTCTTTATAAATATTGCCCATCTCCGTCTGGTATTTTTCAACCGGAGGAGCCTCGGCCTGATCCTTCTTTCCTATGAATGTAAATAACGGCCTGAAATCCTTCTCGGGCTGCGTGTTTCCGCCAGTGTCCGTACTTTTCTTCGATTGGAACCAGCTCTTGATCCAGCTCCACCATCCGCCTTCGTCGATCGGAGCCGACAAATTAGTGTTTTTCGCGACCTCGGTCAGCAATATCTTCATCGGCGAGCTTGCCGAGGAGAATACGGCGAACGCGTTCGTCGCTTCATCCTTATTCTTATATGGTTTGACGTTTACGCTCTTGATAAAACTGCGCCACTGGTCCGAGTAGTCGCGATAATACATATCCTGGATCTTGCTCGAATCGGTCGTCTGCGTCACGTCCCGCCTGCCGGTTTCACCCATCACCCAGTCGCCCTCGCTAAGCTTAACGTCGGCTTCGGCAATGGCGATCTTCATCTGCTCATAACCGGCACGCGTGTAGGCGTTCGGCACGGAATAATTGCCGTCCATCAGGCTCGTATCCGCACCGTTTCGGGTAAGGATCGTCGTGACGTTCGTCGGTCCGTATTTGTCGTCGAGGTCCTTGGATATCTCGGTCACTTTCCGCTTGTAATAGCGATTCGCTGCCGGGAAAGCCTGTAGTTTTTGACGGACGTCGGCGACCAGCTTATCGTTGGCGTTGATTCGCGGAAACCGGTATTCGTCGTCGTCGCGGTCAACCTGCTTGGCCCAAAATTCAAGCTGCTGCTGCGCGGTCAGTTCGAGATCCTTCGGAAGTTTCGATTCCTGAAACCAATAATCCTTCAGCGTCGTCACGATATGCGTCGGCTCGGCCTTGTCCTTGTATGTGCCCGTAAGCATCAGGTAAGCCTTTAGCAGATCGTAATTTTTCCCGAGTGTTTGTTCTTCCTGATCGGTAAGCTTTGCGGTGTTTGCGACCGGCGAACTTGACGCAAACTTTTGCAATTCGGCCTCGACCCGCGCGATGGTCGGCTTTTTGAATCGCTGCTCGATGGCGTTCATGTAGATCGGCAAAAGCTGTTCCTTGTAAACGCGGTTGCCCGAATATAAACCGAACCGCATATACAGCGGAGCGCCGTTTCGCTCGTTGTCGTCGAGACGCACCATCAGCTGCCGCAGATCATCGATCGAGCTCATTTCACGGCGTGCTTCGTCCGGACTTTTTTCGAGCGTCTTTTTGCCGGCGTCCGAACGGACGATCGTCAGAACCTTTTCGCCCTTATCTTTTGCGTCGTTGAGCATTGACCGATTGCTTGCGAGCGAGACACCCGACATCGCAAGCAGAAAGATAGTGATAAACGTCAGGAGGATGGTCAGGAACCAGCCGAATATCGGAGCCCGCTGGCGCTGCGCGATGAACGTTTTTACGAGGTCCTTGTCCCTAAGCACAACGTCGCGGAAAAAGCGTTGGGTAAAATACGAATCGCCGATTGCCTGCGGGCCGTTCGAATTACTTTTTCCAGCCGGCGCGGCCGTAAAGTAAAACCCGCGCAGGAAAGGGCTCTCGCTAAACGGATTTGGTCGGAAGAGTGTCGAAATAAACGCTCCGAGTTTCCGACGGGCCGAACCAAAATGCAGCGGAAAATTGAAGATTCGGAGTTGGCGAACGGGCGGAAACGGCGCTGACAGTCGCAGCAAGCGGCGTCTCATCACCGCGTTGTGAAGTATTTCGAATTCGCCGTCGAACAAGGCCTGTGCGTTATCGCTCTTTTCAAGCGGTATCGTCGAACCCCAAACCAGCGATTTGTCCTCACCCTTCGAACTCGAGAATGAATCCCGAAATCCCTCGATCTCATCCGCATTCGTAAACACAACGTAAACCGGAAAGCGGGTTTTTAAACGCTGCGTAGCCTCATCAAGCCGGGAACGGAGGACTTTCGCCATTTCCTCAGCTTCGCGTTCGTTCGCCTGAATGACGCGGCCGACATTTACGACAAGCAAAAATCCGTCTATTGGACGGTTTGGCCTGTATTTTCTGATGGTTTCGAGCAGTGCTCCCCATTCGTCCGAATCGACGCCTTCGGTCTGGTAGCGGCCGGCCGTATCGACGAAGACTGCGTCGCTCGTCACTCGCCAATCAACGCCGCGTGTGGGACGGACGAGCTTTTGTTCGGATTGCCGCTGGCTCGGAAGAGTTTGAAAATTCAGATTTGAGCTAACGACGAGCGAGCTCTTGCCCGATTTCGGAACGCCGGCCACCAGGTACCACGGCAAAGCGTAGACGGCGTCCTTTCCGACGCCAAGGTTCGAAGATTTAAGAAATTGAGCGACCTCTTCGGCTCCGCCGTTGAGATCGGCGTAGTTTCCCGACGGCGCGGCAAGCTTTTGCGGTTGAGCATCGGCCGGAGCACCCTCGGACGCCTGAGCAGCCGGAACGGCCGCCGTTTCCGCTTTTTCGGCCTTTTTCTTGTTTCGCCGCGCCCCCAAAAAGGCGATCAGCAACGCAAACGGGATCGTGAGCAGAACGAGCGCGATTATCACGATCTTTGTCGGATTACCGACAGTCGTCGTCGGCAGCATATAGACAATGAGTCCTACAATGCCGTAAAACGACATGAACGAGCCGATACCAAAGGCGTATTTCAGTTGCTGAGCTTGCCAAGAGGCCATACTTAGTGAATCAACTACACGACGAGAGAGTTATTTCGGCCCGCAATACCGACGGGCTTCAGCTAGAATTGCAGGGTTTCCATGGTGTCCTGCAAAAATTTTGACGACATCAAAAACATTACGACATAAACAATGACCGCTAAGCATAGACCGGCCAACGCGCCGATTTTTGCCCAAACGGGCATTCCGCGTTTCTCGGGCGGCTTCGGCTGGTCGTTCGCGACCCAATTCGGTGCAAGCTCGACCGGCTTGATCTTGCCTATCTTGACCAGAGCGTTCGCAGTGTTTTGCATTATTGCCAGCAGCTTTTCCTGGTCGTAAACCGCGTAACGGCCCTTAAACCCAAGCAGCATGCAGACGTAATAGACCTCGACCGCATCTTGCGTGACCTCGATCTGGTTGAGCATCGCATCGAGCTTATCGAAAAACTTATTGCCGGCGAGTTGTTCGCCAAAATACTCGAGCTGCAACGCATATTTTTCCCACTCGGCGCGGAGCGGGAAATTATTCGTCAGCACCGTTTCGTCAACGAATGCGGCGAGGGCAAATTTCGAGACCTGTATTATTTTCGGATTGAAGCGGTAACGTTCCGCCCTTTTCTCAAAATCGGTAAACATCGCCGCAACCTGCGGCCGCAGGGCGTTCGACGGCGCCACGATGCCTGCCTTGAGGCGAAGGACAAGGTCGAATATCGGGCCTGCAAAGGTTACAAGATCGTTTTTTGAACTTCTGTCACTCATATTACGACACTAATCGAAAGGCGTCGTTCGACGAAGATGCGTTAGCTGCAGCCACAGCTCCGAGATGCTCGAATTGGCGTGCTTGGTGAACTATTCAGAATCATTAAAAACCCTTTTCCGGCATCTTGCAAGTCATTAATCAACACCGATGTGAAATACGGCATTTTTTTGAGCAGCGGACATCAAGCCGTAAAAGTATAGACTGACACGCCCCGTTCTTTTTGCGGTTCTGATAAATCGATGCATAACTTCCGTTTGCGAAGTGGGCCCATGAGAATACCGTGAAAAACATCTGGAAATTTTGGTCTCGAATACGGTATTCTATTCTCTGGAGCCGCCAGCCTTGCCTGTCTCACTCCTTATGCAAAAAGCCGAACCCAAGCCACGAGACCTTCGTCCCGCCGTTGTCTTTTTAAGCGGTGACCTTATTGCCGTGCCGATACCGCTCGAACGCGAAGAGGTTATTATGGGCCGAGCGCTCGAGGCCGACGTTCGCATAAACGATACAAAAGTTTCACGCCTCCATGCACGCATCAATACGATCGTCGATCCGAATACAAAAAAATCCGAATATGTTCTGACCGACCTGACCTCGCGAAACGGGACGCTTCTGAACGGGCGAACGATCACCAGCGAAACCCTTCAGCACGGGGACAAGATAATGATCGGCGAACATATTTTGCGGTTCGAGCTACTCGACGAGATCGACCGCGAATACCAGCGGCAGATACACCGTCTGATCTCGCACGACGATCTGACGGGACTGCTGTCCAGCCGCTCGTTCTTTTCCGAGCTTCGCCGCGAGGCGAGCCGCTCAAAGGCCGAAAATCGGAATTTCTGTGTTTTGATGATGGACGTCGATCATTTTAAGGACGTCAACGACACCTTCGGCCATCTGACCGGCAGCAAGACTCTCGAAGAATTGGGCGGGTGCATTGTAAAAAATCTCCGCAGCGGCGACGCGGCCGCGCGGTTCGGCGGTGAGGAATTTGCGGCGTTTTTGCTGGATGCCGAGCTTCCGCAAGCTATCGTTGCGGCCGAGCGGATCCGTAAGTGCATAGAAGAAGAAGGTTTTAGCGTCATTCGCCGCGGCAAAACCGAAGAACTCCACCATGTTACGATCAGCATCGGTATCTCGTCCTTTCCGCAAGACTCAAAAGATCCGATAGAGCTGGTCGAAATGGCCGATTCTGCCCTGTACCGTGCAAAGCGCGAGGGCCGCAACCGCGTCTGCGCCTACCGCGACCTGACGGCCGAGGAAATGTCCCGCGAATTGCCGGCGCGAAACGACTGAATTATTGCAACTTTTTAAGTGATCAAATCGTGAAAGACAGGGCTTGCGTTTCGTGATAGAATGTGTGCCGGTAATTTTTGTCCCCGGTTTCAAGTTTTTCGCCCTGGATTTTTAAGACTGTGATCACAAAATTAAACCTTGCGACCCATCCGTTTCGCAACCGGAATCTTCCTAACATTTTAGCGGTCCTGCTGCTTGCGGGCAGCGTGGCCGCGGCAGTTTTCTGTTTTGCACGACTCGATCAAAACCGCCGGGCCGACCAGATCGTCGCCGGCCAGATCAAGGATATGCAGGCCGAGGTTGACCGCCTGAACGGCGAAGGCTCGAAAGTGCAGCGACAGCTTACCCGCGATCAGCAAAGGCTGCTGATCGAGGCCCACAAGCTGGTTGCAAATAAAACCTTCGGTTGGTCGCGGCTTTTTGCCGATCTTGAATCGGTCCTGCCCGGCGGCGTAAGTGCTTCACGTATCAGCGTGGAAAATATTTACCGCGACGGCGACCGGAACAAGGCCGTTCTCGATTTTGCTGTTCTCAGCCGTGATTATCAGGCAGTAACGACGATGATCGACAATATGAATAATTCCGGGCTGTTTCAGGCCGAGCTTCGCGGCCAGGACCGGCAGAAAAATGAGCACGAGACGTTTACCGAATATTCGCTCAGGCTTATTTATACACCGTCCTACGGTTATTCCGCTGCACCTGCCGCCGATCTTGCTCAAACCGGAGGTGCACAGTAATGCCCCCAATTGACGACAAAAATGTCGGCCGCGTTTTGCCTTCGGAAGGTGTGCCGGACACGCAACCCGAGATACTTGTGAACGATTACGGCGAAAATCGCGATTCGACAGTGGTCGTTGACGAGGTCGATCGTACGGTAATGCTTACGCCCAACGAAACCCTCGTTATCGAAAAACAGCCCGAACTCGACATTACACCCGCGAACCGTCCGAGAAAGGTTTACGGTGGAATGTGGGGACAGGCCGAGATCGCGACAGTCGGGATGGCGATGCTTGCCGTTCTTGCCGCGATATTGCTTTACGTTTTTCTCGTCGTGCCGTCAAACAGTCAGCTTGAGCGGGACCGCGCCGCTCGTGACCGGCTCGAGACTGAACAAACTTCGGCCAAAACGAAATATGGCGACATAACGAGCACGGAAAATCAGGTGACAAAGCTTGTCACCAGCGTCAACGATTTTGAAACGAACAACCTCGCAATTTCGACGATCGGCAAGAACGCTCTTTATCAGCGGCTCAACAGCCTGATCGCGGCCTATGGCTTGGTGAACACGAGTGGCCCCGATTACGCTCCGCTCGAAACGGCCGATCAGAACAACGGGCCACAGACGGATGAGGAACGCGGCAGAGCAAAATATCGCAGCATCTTTCCCGGCATTTATGTCACGATGACTGTCGAAGGCTCATATCAAAATCTTCGACGTTTTATTGCCGATATCGAGCGCGGAAACGATTTTGTCGTTATCAGCTCGGTCCAGCTCGAACCATCTGATTCCGAAACGAATAAAGAACAGTCAACCGAAACTCAGGTGAGCTCAAATCCGAAAATGCCGGCTTATTCGGCCGCGCCTATCATCACCGGTCAAAATCCGACGTTGAATCCGAACGTGCGCGTTGCACAGCCGCAGCCGCAATTTCAAAGGCCGAAAGGCAAAACTCACGGCGAGGTAGTCAGCCTGCGCCTCGAAATGGCGGCGTATTTTCGCCGCGCTGGATATGTGCCTGCTCCTGAACCAGCGGCACAGTAAAACGGTTCGCAGCAACGGCCGTTCGCGGATAAGTAAATGCCATGAATCTTTTTGACGGCAAATCGAAACAGGAAAGAAACAAGATCATCGCGGCACTCGTGCTTGGCGTTTTGGCCCTTGTTTCTTTGTTCTTTGCGTTCGGCCCAAGCCTTACGGGCGGCGGAAGCACGACCGCGACCGTGAACGTTCCGCCGGCTCCCTCTCCGAGCGCGTCGGCCAAAACCGCCGCGGATAATTTCGCCCTGCCGACCCAGGAACAGCAGACATTCGATTATCAAACGACGCCTGTTGTTTACACCCCTGGCAGCGTGTCCACACCGGACGCCGGCCGCAATATTTTTGCTTTTTACGAACCGCCGAAACCGTGTCCCGAATGCGCACCGCCGCCACCTATAAACACTCCGAAACCGGCAACACCGACGCCGACGCCGCCGATGATCATCGCGATGGTCAATCCGCAGACCGTTTATGCCGGAACCGGCGGTTTTAAACTCGAGGTCAGCGGCGACAAATTCGATCCGTCGGCGCACATTTATTTTAACCAGGGCGAGATACCGACGAATTTCGTAAACGCTCAAAGGCTGACGGCGGACATTCCGGCCAATTTCATTGCCGGAGAAGGAGCAAGAACCATAATTGTTCAGACGCCTGACGGTAAGAAATACTCAAATCAGGTAATACTGACTGTTCAGGCTCCGCCGGCGCCGCAGTTCCAGTACGTCGGCATGATCGCCCGTAAGCGGTATAACAACGACACGGCCTATTTTCAGGAACAAGGCAAACAAACGCCGACCGCAGCCCGTCTGAACGACGTCGTCGGCGGCCGATTCAAGCTCATCAGCATCTCGGCGGACGAAACGGTGTTTGAGGACGTAAATCTCGGTTTCAAACATCGCATTCAGCTTTATCGTCCTCCGCCGGGGTCCGTTACTTCCGGTTATCCAAACGGCCCGGGACAGTACCGGCCGTACAACCCTAATATCCCGAATTATGTTCCGCCTCAGAACGTTCCCGGCTTTCCAAATAATATTCCGCGGTATGTTCCGCCGAACCAGCAGCAGACGCCCGCAAAGAAGGACGACGACGATTCCGATGACACGGACAATGATAACTAGTCACGGCGAAAGCGGAATGTCGCTGCTTGCGGTCATGGCCGTGATGACGTTGTTCGCCATCGGCTTGCTTGCCGTTGCCCCGTCCGTGCAGCAGGAAATTCAGCGTGAAAAAGAGGTCGAGGCTATCCGCCGCGGCGAAGAGGTCGCGGAGGCGATCAAGCAATATGTGAACTTTTATCGCGGGACACGGCTGCCGAACTCTCTCGACGATCTGCTCGAAGGCCTGCCGCAGGGAACGACCAAACGGCAGATATTGCGGGCGTCGGCCGCGATCGATCCTCTCAGTGAGGACGGCAAGTGGCGCTTGATCAAAGCCGACCCAAAGGAACTCGGCCCGTTCGCCAAGCGCGTGCAGGATTACAACGGCGGAGTGCTTCCCTCAAATCCAGGCCCTATCTTCGATCGGTATGCCGTCGTCATAATGAACGTGATAAACACGAACGATCCGAACGCACCGGCCGACACGAATGACGACGATTTTGAAGTGGTGACCGACAACACGCCGTTCATCGGCGTTGCAAGCCAGAGCCGGAGCGATTCGGTCATCGCCTATTATGGCATCGAAAATCACGCAAAATGGATCTTCACGCCGCTGTTTCGCGGAGGCAGCCGGCAAAATAATCTTCCGCAAGTTCAAAATCCACAGTCCCGTCCCGTTACCCCTGCGAACACGATAACGATCGACCAATAAAAAGGACCGCAAAGAAGTATCCGGCCCGCCTTGCGGGCAAGAGAATAAAGCTACACTCGCCAGAGTGTAGTCATCGTAAGCATATATGCAACAAGCCAGTATGCGGGCGATAGAACGATCATTTAAACCCTGTCGCCCGCATACGGGCTTGATAGATTGTATTCGCGATACTTTCTACACGCGTGCGCATGTAGCTTAACTCTGTTCGCCCGCTTGCGGGCTGTCAACCAATATCACGCTCCCGTCGAATTTCTCCTCTCGTTAGTTTCGCCCGCGTCTCGCGGCTGCTGAACTATTACCGAACCCGGCGGAAACAATTCTATTCCTACACCCGAAAGAGCGTTCATTATATTTATCGCCGCGTGATCGTAAACTTCTCTGGGCCTGGTCTTCTCCGGGTTTATCCAAAAATTTACCGTAATAGTAACCCC
>DATJGV010000061.1:0-5771 GCA_035494575.1 Pyrinomonadaceae bacterium
CGTTTCATAGTCTTTCTCCTCATAAAAAGTTAATTGTTAGTTGTTAATCGTTAATTGTTAACCGCGCTTTCGACGACCTGACGATTAACCATTAACAATTCACCATTTACGAATTTTTCAATGCATCGACCGCATCGATCACGTTCTCGATCTGTTCCATATATTCGGCAAACAGTTGATTTGCCGCGGTTTCGTCTAATGTCTGATCGAAATTATTCTCGCGAATATTAAATATTTTTTCAAAAGGTGCCCCGTCGATCTTCAGGTTCTGCGCGGTCATCGCAACGACCTCGCGCTTTGTTGGCGGAGCCTCGATGCCCGATATTTGCAGCACGGCGCGAAACAACGCCGCAAAACTGGAAATGCTGTCAGACATCAATCGTTTTAATCCCTCAACCGACGCCGATGCCGGTATATACTGCTGCCGCAGCAGGATAAGCTTGCTGCGAAGCTCGTACTCGGCCTGATGCCGCAGGAATTCGTATGTAATTTGGAGATCTGCAAGCACGTCCTTACCATAGAGTACCTTTCGAGCGATCTGCATTTGGTGAAACTCGATCGGGAAAACATCAGCCGCATTCTGCAGCTCTGACACCGTAAAATAGACGGGTACGGGATGTCCCATTTTTACCCATTCGCGTATGGAAGCGTGCGCGTTCCTAAGGTCGGCCGGACCGATCCTTTTCAACGCTATCAAAATATTGTAGTCGGACTGATCGGGCACATAATCGCCAGCTGCGGCCGAACCGTAAAGTATCACCGACACCAGGTTCTCGCGGTGTGTCGCCTTCAGATCATCGATAAATGCGCCAAATTGATGTCTCATACAATCAGTTCCGAGTTGAAGAGGTTCGAGTTACCTGGAGCTAAGAACTCCGAACCCGAAACTTAACTTACCAGTCTCCTCCGGCGCCTCCGCCGCCAAAATCGCCGCCTCCACCGAAGCCGCCCCAGCCGCCCGACGAGCCGCCCCAATCACTGGAAGACGATCCACCGGAACCGCCTCCGGACCCAAGAATACCGCCGATTATCCAAGGCAGAGCGCTAGTGCCTCCGCCAAAACCGCCGCCTCCGCCCCAGCGATTTCGATCATTCGAATTTGGTTTTCGTGAGCGCGTCAGGACTATTAACAATATCACGCCGATTACGACAAGACAGCAAAAAATGCTAAACAGCGAGCCGGAATCATCCTTATCTTTGTCTGTACCGGCGGCTGGAGTACGGGTCGCAGTTCCGCTCGCCCGCTGATTTATCGTTTGTATATAAGCGTCGATCGTGTCCGATATGCCTTTGCTATAATTGCCTTTCCTGAATTCCGGTACGAGATATTGCCGCTGCAAACTGCCGACCAAAGCGTCGGGCAATTCGTCCTCAAGGTCTTTGCTGACCTGCGTAAAATATTTCTTATCGTCGATCGCAATAAAAAGCAGTGCGCTTGGATTATCAGTCTCCTTTGAGCCGATCTTCCAACCGCGAGCTACAGCCAGCGAATAATCGAAAATCGGACGGTCACCGGTCGTATGCACGACCGCAACGGCGAGTTCGACAGACGGGTTTGTCGAGTCGCGAAATTGTTTTATCTTTGTTTCAAGCTGCTGTTTCGTTGCCGGATCGATAACGCCTGCGTAATCATTTACAAAGCCGGTCGGCGGCGGCAGCGGGGAATTGTTTATCGAAAATGGTGACGGGGATTGTGAAAACGCCGTCGCCACGGACAAAAAAAGCGTTGTAACCGCAATGGGGAAAAAGATTTTGGCGCGCAAGCGTAGTTTTGTCATTCCGTTTGAATGATTTTGCCAAATATCCATGAAATACGAAAGTTTGCCGGCGAATGTTCCTAAATCGACAGCTAAACACCTGCCCTGTTCCGCCTGCTTGTCTCAACGATCTTTCCGCGAAAGATTTTCAGCACCTTTCTAACCGCCGGGTGGGCGTTCGCATAGGCGAGAATCTCTTCAGGGGAGGCATTTTCCGGGAGTGGAGGAAGGGAATCGGCGTCGGTTTCCTCTTCGAGTGTTTGGAAGACGTCCGGAATGATGCGGGCCGGCGCGGCTGCCGAACCGTTTACTTGCGAAGGCGAAATTGCTTCAATTTCCACGTCTTTACCAGATGCAAAACCGATCAGCGATTCAACGAGTTCGGACGCGTTTGCTATCGGCCCAAGGTCGTCGCCGCTTATTTGCAGACGTTTTTCGTATGCACTATCGAGCCATTTATCCTCGACGTGTTCAAGGTCTTCGGAACTGATCGGCGGCAGCCTGGCGGGCATCGATTCAACGAAGGCCGCAAGCTCGGAAGTTCGGGTTTTCGCAGTTACAAGTTCTTTTCTTGGTTCGGAAGGCTCAATTACCTTTGGATCGGGCGTTTTTGCGACTAAATTGTCAGACTGCGAAGTTTTTTTTTCCTCAACCGCCGCAGAATCGGCGCCGGCACCCTTCTCAAGTTTCGAAAGGCGTTCCAGGATACTCTCGATCGATGCGACCCGCTGCATTTCGACCAGCTTTATCAAGCCTGTTTCGAGCGTGTAGCGCGTTTGCGTGGCCTCCTTCAGTTTGGTTTCCGTTTCGGCCAGCGAATTAAAAAAACGCAGCATGTCGGATTCGGAAAACGCCTTGCCAAATTTGTCGAGATCATTTGCAGAAAGAGCAGCCGATTCGACAAATTCCTCCGAGCCGCCCGCGACCTTAAATACGAGAATGTCACGAAAAACCGCCAGCAGATCGCGGCTAAAATTTCTCAGGTCGTGTCCGCGCGCGATCAGGTCGCTTACGACCATTAATAGGGCCTTTGGATCTCGCTCGCTTATCGCGGTCAAAACGCGTGTCAGCATCTCGACACCGGCAATGCCGAGAGCTCCGAGAACATCCGAAACGGCGATCTGTTCACCGGAAAAACTAATGACTTGATCAAAGTTAGACTGAGCGTCGCGCATCGAACCTTGGCCCGAACGGGCGATCTCGCGCAAGGCGTCGTCAGATATGTTTATGCCCTCGGCCTCAGCGATGAGCTTTAGTCGTTCGTAAATTCTTTGCAGCGCGATCGTGCGAAACTCAAATTCCTGACAGCGCGAAAGTATCGTTTCCGGGATCTTATGCAGTTCGGTCGTCGCCATTATGAATACAACGTTTGGCGGCGGTTCTTCCAGTGTCTTTAGCAATGCATTGAACGACGAGGTTGAGAGCATGTGTACCTCGTCGATGATAAAGATCTTAAATCGGTCACGTGCCGGCGCGACGTTTATGCTCTGCAAAATAAGGTCGCGGATCTTTTCTACCTGCGTGTTTGATGCCGCGTCAAATTCCATCACGTCGATCGAACGGCTTTCCGAAATTTCAATGCACGACGGGCACGCGTCTGCGTCATCAACGCGACACGGCGTAAGATTTGGCTTATTGGTCTTATGGCAATTTAGTGCTTTAGCAAGCAGCCGCGCGGTCGTGGTTTTGCCGACACCGCGAGCGCCGGAAAACAGGTAAGCATGGTGAAGCCTCTCATATTCGAGGGCGTTGCGCAGGGTCTGCGTAACGGTTTCCTGACCGGTAACTTCTTCGAATGATTGAGGACGCCACTTTCGGGCGATTACCTGGTAAGACATTGGCAGTAGTTGGTTATTCGTTGATCGTCGTTAACTGCCAATTATAATGTCAGACAGCCAAAATGAGAAGTCAGCCACGAACAATCATCAACGAACTACCAACTAAGAGATTGGAGGCTTCAGACTTACCCGCAACACAGGCTGAAATCGCTACCGTTGCTCTGTTCCCAGCCTAGCGGAGTTCACAACTCAAACCTTGTGCGGAGCCTGAAGCCATGTTGATTTTGGATCGAAGATCTGGGATTTTGGATTTAACTGGCAACGACGCCATAGTTTCAATCCAAAATCTAAAATCGGCATCCAAAATGGTTCTGGCGGAAAGGGTGGGATTCGAACCCACGGAACCCTTTTGAGGTTCACAGCATTTCCAATGCTGCCAATTCAACCACTCTTGCACCTTTCCTGATTTGGATTCGGATCGCGGATTTGAAGGTCCACCCGCTATCGCAGGTTATTCTGTCTTAAATCCAAAATCCGAAATCGGCATTCCAAAAATCCTCTGGCGGAGAGGGTGGGATTCGAACCCACGGTACCCGTTAGGGTACAACGATTTTCGAGACCGTCCGATTCAACCACTCTCGCACCTCTCCGCAGAATTTATAATGATACTGGCTTAATGCTGAAATGTTCAAGTCGCGGTTGCTCAAAGATAATTTACGCTAAGCGGATCTGCCTCGCCTCTCACGAAAAAAATTCTGCATCAAATCGCGACACTGGTCGGCGAGGACGCCGGACGTAATATCAAGACGATGATTCAGCCATTCGCTGTCGCAGAGTTTGTAAATTGTCTCCGCCGCACCGAAGCGCTCATCGTGCGCACCGAAAACCAGACGTTTTACACGTGCGTTGACGAGCGCACCGGCACACATCACACACGGTTCTATGGTTGTATAGATCGTCGTGCCGTTGAGGCGATAATTTCCAACAGCGTGAGCTGCGTTTCGAATGGCGATTATTTCAGCATGAGCAGTCGGGTCATTGTCGGTGATAGTTTTGTTAAACGCAGACGCCAGGAACTCGCCGTTCTCGCTGACAATGACAGCGCCGATCGGTACTTCGTCATGGCCGGCGGCTTTTGCGGCACAAGTCAGAGCCTCACGCATCCATTTTTCGTCAGTTTCGATCATGCAAGACTATTTTAGCTCACTGACGATCAATATCCGGAACAGCAAACGGCTATAGCGCTTCGTTAAACGGTCTCAGTTCAACGCCATCAGTCATTCCGGAATCAAAAGCCTTGCAAGCACAGCAGTAAAGTGATAAATCTAAACTGTAAAAGTTTGATCCCCGGGCTTTTGCTCCACGTTATGAAGGACGAAGTTCGACTCGGGCCGCCGCGGGCCGAGGACGAAATTCACATCACCAACGTTCCCGAAAGCTTTCGCGCGTTTGCCGACGAGGTAAGAAAGCGTAATCAAAAACCGAAAACCACGCCTCTTACCATTGCCCAAAAGCTCCAGCCGGGCGAATTTAACACGGCAATGGTGCATTTTTACCGCGGCGAGATACAGAGGTCGAACGTCTGGCGCACGCGGCTTGACGCGACGACGAATTGGGCAGTAATAACGGCAGGCGCGACGCTTTCGTTCGTATTTAGCTCGCCGGATAATCCGCATTTTGCCATCCCGATCAACTCGGTCCTCGTTACGATATTCCTTTTTATGGAGGCACGCCGCTTTCGTTATTACGAGGTTTGGGCGAACCGGGTCCGTGTCGTCGAGACGGGATATTTTGCCCCGATGCTGTCGCACCGGGTCATACCACCCGATAAGGAATGGGCCGATCACATCTCGGCTGACCTTGCGTCTCCACGATTTACCATCAGCATCTGGGAAGCTGTCGGACGCCGTCTGCGTGCAAATTATCTGTGGATATTTATCCTGCTTGCGCTTTCATGGTCGCTAAAGATCTATATCCACCCGTCGCCCATACCCACAACGACACCCCTCGAACGCGAGAAATTCTGGGAGATCGTTCTGCACCGTGCTCAAGTTGGATTGGCTCCGGGCTGGCTTGTGATCGCAGTCGGTGCGGTGTTCAATTTCTTTATTTTCTTTATCGCCTTCAGCACGATGAAGCTGAGAAACGCCTCTAGTGAGGTGCTCCCGCTCGAAAGCCTGGAATGGCACCCGCTGAAAGAGGTCGCCGACTGGGCTGAATCAAGCCTAAAACGCCG
>DATJGV010000062.1:0-9792 GCA_035494575.1 Pyrinomonadaceae bacterium
ACCGTAAGCGAGATCAGCGATTGCAGCATGCCTAAAATCTTGGCCCAGCGAGCAAGTACCGGCGTGTCGGTCGGCGAAAACGCGGTGCTTGTGTTAAAGGCGATGTACAGATAATCGAAAAAATTGGGCGAAAAGGTTTCCTCACCGGCTTCGCGTTTTGCGACAGGTGACATCGTCATTTGCGGAAACAGGAACGCACCGTCGGTGTGAAACCGGCGGCGGTCGCGGCTGTGCGGGCCGCCGGCATCGAGCCGCCAATACCACAGCGTGAAAACGAGAATATTTGTAAGCCAAAGCGAACCCGCCGACATAAGGAGCTCGGTCGGCGTTTCGGTATGTTTTGGCAGAGCATCGATGAGCATGATGACCGAGCCGATCAGCGCAAGCGTAACCAGAACGGTGATGCCAAACCCGAGGATCCTGTCCATGTAATGATATTTCCGCGCGTGCATCACCATCGCCGGAATGAGCATTGCGGTAACGATGATCAGGAACGCCCATCGCGGCCCAACGGTCAATTGCGTGGGAAGGGCAGTGTACAGGCCTCCGACTGCGAGAACGGCAACAAACGCCGGCCAGCGCGGTTCCGGATCGTAGAGAACTTCGGTTTCGGAATTCATCGAAAGGGATTATGGTGAAATTTGGCTTGAGGTTCAAGTGAAGCGGACAGGTTTGGCCGATCCGGAAAAAGCTTGAAATGCCGGCGCAAAATCCGATATGCTAGAATGCGAAAATCCTGAATCAAGGGAGGGTAACGTGCAAGGTACGATATTGATCGCCGAGGATCACGATGATGTTCGTAATTTGACAAAGATGATGGTCGAGATGCTAGGGCACAAAGTCATCGAAGCCGCTGACGGATTCGAAGCTCTTGAAGCTGCCAGAAAGCATCGCCCGGATCTGATACTGATGGACATAGCGATGCCTGTGATGAACGGAGTCGTCGCATCGAAACTGATAAGGGAAACCAGAGCCTGCCGCACCACACCGATAGTAGCCGTAACTGCCTACAGTTCGGAATATCTTTATAATGCCGACAGCGTGACCTTTGATAAAGTGCTGGAAAAGCCGGTCGAGTTGACCGACATCGAGCAAGTTATAGAAGAGTTCTTGACGGAAGAAAAAGTTAGCGAGATCGTAAATTAAGAGGCGGTCCGAAAGACTTTTCAGACAGCCTCTTAACATTTCACAATTTCCCGCCCCCGATCACTGCATTCCCAGATTCTTATACAAAAATCCGTAAATATCGGCCTGTTCCTGAATGATCTTTGCCGTCGGTTTGCCGGCGCCGTGACCCGCTTTGGTTTCGATACGGATGAGAACCGGCGCGTCGCCGCCTTGCGCGGCCTGCATCGCAGCGGTGTATTTGAAACTGTGTGCCGGGAACACGCGGTCGTCGTGGTCTGCCGTTGTTACAAGCGTCGCCGGATATTTCGCGCCGGGTTTGACGTTGTGATACGGCGAGTAGGCGTACAGAGCCTTGAACTCTTCAGGATCATCAGGTGAGCCATAATCGGACGTCCACGCCCAGCCGATAGTGAATTTCGGAAAACGGAGCATATCCATAACGCCAACTGCGGGAAGGGCCGCACCGAAAAGGTCAGGACGCTGGTTCAAGACAGCTCCGATCAGCAGTCCGCCGTTCGACCCGCCCTGAATCGCAAGCTTTTTGCTGCTCGTGTATTTGTTATCGATCAACCATTCAGCAGCGGCAATAAAGTCGTCGAAAACGTTCTGCTTTTTCAGTTTGGTCCCCGCTTCGTGCCAGGCTTCGCCGTATTCGCTGCCGCCGCGGATATTTGCTACGGCATACACGCCGCCCATTTCCATCCAAACGACGCGCGAAACCGAAAATCCCGGCGTCGAAGGAATGTTGAAACCGCCATAACCGTACAGCAGCGTCGGATTGCTGCCATCGAGCTTGATGCCTTTCTTGGCGACGATGAACATCGGGACCTTCGTGCCGTCCTTGCTGGGATAGAAGACCTGTTTTACTTCGTAGTCGGCGGGGTTGAATTTTACCTTCGCCTCGCGGAACAGCTCGCTCTTTCCGGTTTTCATATCGTACCGGTAGATGGTCGGCGGGGCGTTGTAGCTCGAATAAGAGTAGAACGTCTCGGTGTCGGCGCGTTTGCCGCCGAAACCTCCCGCCGAACCAATTCCGGGAAGCTTCACGTCGCGGACAAATTTGCCGTTAGTATCGACGATCTTGATCTGCGTGTACGCGTCCTTAAGATAATTAAGAACAAATTGGTTGTTTATAAAATCGACGCCTTGCAGAGTTTCTTTTGCTTCGGGCACGACGTCGGTCCACACGCGATCTCGCGCAAGCACGTTTACCTTGGCGATCTTAGCTCGTGCGGCGTCTTTGTCAGTCTGAAAATAAAAAACCGGACCGTCGTTGCCGATGAACGAGTAATTTGCCTCGATAGCGTCGACGAGCGGCATGATCGCCGAATCGGGTTTTGTAAGGTCCTTGAAAAAGACCATGTTTTTCGGTGAGGTGCCTTTGCCAATATTGACGATGAGCCATTTTCCGTCTTCGCTGACGCCCGCGCCGACAAAATATTCCTTATCGGCAGGCGTGTAGACAACGACATCGTCCGTTTGCGGCGTTCCTAATTTGTGAAAATAGAGCTGCTGGCCGAAGTTGTTGCCCTTCAATTCCGCACCTTCCTGTGCGTCCGGAAAACGGCTGTAATAGAAACCGGAGTTGTCCTTGAGCCACGAAATGCCGCCCTGGCGGTTCGGCCGCAGGGTGTCAGGCAATAACTTGCCCGTATCGACGTCCATCACCTTCCATTCCGTTCGATCGGAACCGGCGACGGCAACGCCGTATGCCCATAACTTTCCGTCCTCGGTAAACGATGATCCGCTGAGCGCCGCCGTGCCGTCGGTTGAAAGTTTATTCGGATCGAAAAAGACGCGGCCAGGGTCGGAGATCGAATCGGCGATATACCAGACACTCTGATTCTGCAAGCCATCGTTCTTACTGTAGATGTAATGCTTGCCGATCTTGAACGGCGCGGAATATTTTTCGTAGTTCCAAAGCTCGGTCAGGCGCTCCTTGATCTTTTCGCGCTGCGGGATCGTGTTCAGATAATCCGCCGTTAATTTGTTTTCGGCTTCGATCCACGCACGCGTATCGGCCGAATCGGTGGCCTCGAGCCAGCGGTACGGGTCGTTGACCTTTACGCCGTTGTAATCGTCAACCTGGTCGCCCTTTTTCGGTTTTGGATAATCGAACGGGCCTTGTGCCGAAACAGCAGTGTAGAGAATGGCACAAGCCGATGCGAGCAGAATCGTTCTTTTTAACATAACGCGTTTCTTATCTCCTTACGGGGTGGAATTTGCAACGATTATAGAACGCGCCCGGGTAATCACAAAATCAAAAACGGCCTGCTGTTGGACAGGCCGCTTCGTTGCGTTCGCGCTACATTGCTTGAGGTTGTCCGGCGCCGCCGGCGCCCGTTGGATTATCCGCTCAGAATACCGGAAGCCGGTCGTCATTCGCGGTTTGATCGGACTGGCGAAGCTCGTCGAGATCGCCCGACGGCAGCCAGCGGGGATGCCGGTAAATAAGTTTTTCAGCCTCTTCTGCCCTCTGCGGTTTCGCGAGCAGGAAGCCCTGTCCGTAATCGCAGCCGAGATTCTTCAAAACCGAGAACTGGCTTTCGGTCTCAATACCCTCGGCGATAACCCGCATCTTCAGGTTCTTGGCGAGCGAGATGATGGTTTGCAGGAGCTCGGCATTTTCGCCTTTTTCGCCGACACGATAAACGAACGAGCGGTCTATTTTCAGCGTGTCGAAAGGTAGCCGGTGAAGGTAGCTGAGCGACGAATAACCTGTACCGAAATCGTCAATGCTCAATTGAACCCCAAGCTGTTTGAGACGGTGCAGGATATTGATAGTGTGCTCGGCGTTTTCCATCGCGGAGCTTTCGGTTATTTCGAGTTTGAGCGACTTCGGCGAAAGTTCGGCAGCGGCGAGGGCATGCTCGACATCGTCCACGAGGTCGTCCGTCGAAAGATGACGTCCGGAAATATTTACGCTGACGATGAGGTTGCTGCTAACGTTTTGCCATCGCTTTAACTGGCTGCAGGTTTGCTGCAATATCCAGACCGTCATGGGAATGATCAGGCCCGATTCTTCTGCAACAGGGATAAATTTGCTTGGCGGAATTAAACCCACCTCGTTGTGATGCCAGCGCAAAAGAGCCTCAAAACCGACCAGGTGGCCGTCCGTCAGGGAAATGATCGGTTGATATACAAGCGAAAGCTCATCGCGCTCGATAGCGTGACGCAGGTCGAGCTCGAACCGTGCACGTTCGAGAAAGCGCTCGCGCATTCCGGTACTGAAAACGGCAACACCGCTGTTCTTTTCGCGTGCATAATGCATCGCTATATCGGCGTCCCGAAGTACTTCTTCAGGCGTGTCATAATCGGCGTCGCACGGAGCGATACCGATATTTACACTGATCGAGATGCGGTTGCCGCGAAGAGAGAATGGCTGCGAAATGCTGCGATAAATGCGTCGTGCGACCTTTTGCGCTTTTGCCGCGCTTGAAAGATTTCTGAGTATGATCGCGAATTCGTCTCCGCCGATGCGTGCAACGGTGTCCACCGACGACAGCATTCGCACGAAGCGTTTAGCCGCGATCATTAAAACCTTGTCACCGATGGTGTGGCCGAGACTGTCGTTGATGTTTTTGAATTTGCGAATGTCGAGGAACAGGACGTGAAATGAACCCGAAGGATCGTCCTTGTAATCGTCGATGAGCCGTTTAAGTATGTCGCCAAGCTGCTTTCGGTTTGCAAGGTTTGTAAGCGAATCGTGAAGGGCCGCGTGCTGAAAATCGCGTTTGCTCTTGCGAAGCGCGAGGTTCGCTTTCTCTTCCATCTCAAGCGAGCGTGAAAGCTGTGCTGCGTGTTTTTCGGCTTCGCGCCGGCGTTGACGCTCAGTCTCGGCTTTTTGCCGCTCAGCCTCTTCGGCGTGGCCGATCGCGGTGTTGATCTCACCGATCGACTGGCGATAGGTAAGATACGCGATGCCCAGTGCCGCTGCCGCAATGCTGGCAGTCATAACGTCGCCGAAATGTATGATCTTAAACGTAAAGCCCGCGATTCCGGCTCCTACGATCTGCGTCATCGAACTGGTGAAACAATCTTTTTTCCAGGTGACAAGGAAATTCGAGCCGTCCTTTAAAGATTGGAAAATAGCGGCGAGCACGGACGATACGAAGAATTGCGTGATCGCGAGAAGGCCCAGGATCGTTATAAGGTTCTGTGTCCGGAGCGGATCCAGGTGCGTTCCGGTCATCAATGGTATCGCTGCCCAAACCAGATAGGTGCAGGTCGTCGTAACCGTATTGACCGCAATATTGGTATAGATCATCAGGCGGCCGAAAGGATGACCCGATGTGTGTATGTAAAGGCAGTGAGCGAGCATCTCGATGGCTGCGAGCAGGATCGCCGCTTTTCCGCCATACAAAAGAAAGGTGAGAAAAATGAGTGCGTCCGAAAAACTAACTGCGAATTTTGACCGAGGAAGTGAAATGCTCATCCGCGGCGCAACAAAGATCGAGATCAGGAGACAGGCGAGATAGCCCCAGCTAAATGCAGCGCCGGGCATGCCGATGATCGCAAACGCAATGCAAACGGCGCCGAGAGTGATCACCGCCACCTTCGAATATTCGAAAGCTGATTTCCTATGCATAAACCGGGAAAAAATACCTTGATCTGACCTTAAAAATGGGGGAACATGCCGCAGATTCGCGACCCTATGGAGTTTAACACGTTCAACATAAAAAGCAAGCAAAAAGTTCGGTTACGCAACAAAGAGCGTAGGAGGATTCAGTACTATTAATTGCAGTAGATAAATTAAGTTGTTGTGTTGGCGGCAGATAAGCACATGCCGCCGAAGGCAAAGGCGTCGAAAAAATTTTACAACTTTTTCCGCGCCGTTGAAAAAGCTTTTCAAAAGATAGGATGTGAGGGAGGTCGAGCAATGAATTTCTATCGAAGGAACGCTCCACATTGTATACTCACTTACCACTTTTTGTTTGTATACTAACTACTCACTTGTCTAACTTCTGTATAATAAAGACTTAAACGACCCAAGTCGCGGCCTGGCTACTTAGTATACATTTTCCCGACAGCTCTTAGTTATTGGAGTGTTTTCAATATGACGATCTAACCTGAATAAAATCAGTACCTTACGGTCTTTACTCGACGCTGCCACATCTTTGGCACGCCGGTTGTAATAGGAAGGGCACAAGTAAGGATAGAAAAGTTTTAGAAGCTGAAGGGCTTCGAGAAAATCAAAAACAGGAGAGAAAAGAAAATGTTGAAGAAAGTTATTATTACAGGATTGATCACGGCGATTCTCAGTTTCGGAGCTACCTTCGCAAATGCAGGAATCATTATTTTGGGCAAAGATGGTGGTTCGACAACCACAACTGCTACGACGTCATCCACGTTGACCAGCACAGGCATCATAATTCTTGGTTTCACCACCGGTATCATCATCCTCGGTGAGACAGAAACGCCGCCGCCCAGCCCCGACGGAATCATCATTCTTGGCTAAGTCCGGCCATCACGCGGTCTTGGGGGCCGTCTCCCGCATCGAAGCCTGTCGGTCAGCGACAGGCTTTTTTTATTTTGTTGCCTGCCTGAATTTAGGTGAGAGGTTCCGCAGATTCTCGACAGCTTTCGGCAGTATTTCAAGGACGCGATCGACATCCTCTGCCGTATTGTCTTTGCCAAAGCTGAAACGTATCGCCCCGCGCGCCAATTCGTCGTCGCGGCCCAGTGCCCGAATCACCGGCGAGGGTTCGAGCGAACCGGACGAACATGCCGAGCCGGTCGAAACCGCAACACCCTGCATATCCAGATTTATCAGCAGGCCTTCGCCTTCGATCGCGCGGAACGAAATATTCGAGATATTAGGCAGCCGGCTTGTGCGGTCGCCGTTCGGAACTATGTCGTGGATCGATTCGGCAATGCCTTGTTCGAGACGGTCGCGAAGCTGCCCAAGTCTCTGTGTGCTTTCGTCGAGCGAATCTTTTGCTATCTCGCACGCCTTGCCCAGCGCCACGATCTGCGAAACCGGTTCGGTCCCGCCGCGAATACCGCGTTCCTGACGGCCGCCGATATTCTGTGTGTGCAACCGCGTACCGCGGCGAATGTAAAGGGCTCCGATCCCCTTTGGCGCATAGATCTTGTGCCCGGACATCGAAAGCAGTTCGCAGCCGATCTCTTCGACATCGACAGGCATTTTGCCGACCGCCTGAACTGCGTCGGTGTGAAGCCATATCTTCCGTCCGTCTTTACGAAGTTCGCGGACCAACCGGCCGATCTCGGTGACGGGCTGGATGGTACCGATCTCGTTATTGGCGGACATTATCGAGATCAAGACCGTGTTCTCCCGGACCGCGTTTTTGACATTGTCTACCTGAACCAAGCCACTTTCGTTAACAGGCAGATACGTCACCTCGACTCCGCTTTTTTCCAGATCTTCGCAAACGTTTTTAACTGCGGAGTGTTCGATAGTAGAGGTGATGATATGAAGCGGCTGCGTCGATCTTTGCGACTGGGCCTGGATCAATCCGCGAATTGCGAGGTTGTTCGATTCGGTACCGCCTGACGTGAAAACGATCTCGTTCGGACGGGCGTTCATCAGTGCTGCGACCTGGTGACGAGCTTTATCGACCGCGGCTTTTGTTTCCTGTCCAAAAAAGTGAATGCTGGAAGCATTGCCGAATTTCGACGTGAGGTATGGAAGCATTGCTTCGACCACTTCGGGATCGACTGGTGTTGTGGCGCTGTTGTCCAAATAAATACGACGCATATTGTAAATCCTAAATTAAATATTCTAGTACTAAAAGTCTTGCAATAAAAAGCGGGTTTAAGTGGCCCCGCTTCATATTCCTCGTAAATATTACATTCAAATTACATTTACCTTGAGTGACCTTTGGGAACCTATCTTGCTCAAAATCCATTGGATAAGATAAAGTAAAAGGTTGAAGTGCGCGCGGGCATCAAAGTTCGGAACCGCGGTTCAAACAGGAAAGATATGGATTTTGCGACAAAAGAAATATTCAAAAGATACGCCAGCATGGTGGTCGGACGGCCGATCTCACCGGTGTTTCTGAACATCTTGGTAACCAGCGTCTGCGACATGCGATGCACCCATTGTTTTTTTACCGAAGAGTTGGACGACCGTCCGCGTAAGAAGCTGCAAATGAAGGCGGAAGAGATCGCCAGAATTTCGGAAACGCTCGGCGGGAACCTCGGCGTTTTGGTGCTTGCGGGCGGCGAGCCGTTCACGCGAAAGGACCTGCCCGAGATAGTTCGCTCTTTTTACGAGAACAACAAACTCGACTCGGTTTATCTGATGTCGAACGGCCAGATCCATCAGCGAATCTTCCCGGACGTGACACGCATCCTGGACGAATGCCCGAACCTGAATGTAACGGTCGCACTCGGAATCGACGGCGTTAAAGAAGCTCACGAAAAGATCCGCCGCAAAGAGGGAAGCTGGGACAAGGCGATCCATACGGCGCGGACGCTGCAGCAGATGAAGCGCGAACAATACCCGCAGCTTGATATTCAAACCTGCACGTGCGTGATGCATTCGAACGAGGACACGATCTTTGATTGGTACGATTTCCTAAAATACGACCTTAAGCCGGACAAGGTGAACATTAATTATATTCGCCCGCCATCGGCCGATCCGACGGAACTCGAGTTTGACCATACCCGTTACGCCCGGCTTTCGCAGATGATACTGGACGACACAAAAAACGCCGCGCTTAAAAACAATTACGGCGGAAAATCCGGTTTCTTTAAGGCGGCGGTCGATATCTATATGCACGACCTTATTACCAGGACCAAAGAAGAAAATAAGGCGCAATTGAAATGCTACGCGGGCAGCGCCGGTGCTGTGATCTACGACAACGGAGTCCTTTCGTCGTGCGAAAACAAACCGGACGTGCTGAACCTTCGCGATTACGACTGGAACTTTCAGGCCGCGTGGAAAACCGATATGATGAAAGCCCGCAGAAAAGAGGCCGGAGCAGGTTGTTTTTGCACGCACGAATCGAACTGTTACTATCCTTCGCTTCCGTTCAACGCGAAACATCTGATCCAGATCAAAAAGCTGGAAAAACAGATGAAAAAAGCAGCAAAGGAAATGGCCGTGCGGGAACCTGGGACGGAAGGGTTGGCGGTTAAGGCATAAAGACTATGAATTATGACTTTACGATAGTGATCGAGCCTGATGAGAATGGCTACCACGCATTTGTGCCGGCGCTTCAAGGTTGCCATTCGTTCGGAAGCACCGTCGATGAAGCGAAGGAAAATATCGTCGAGGCTATCGAGCTCCATGTGGAGTGCATGATTGAAGATGGCGAAACGATACCAGTCGAAAAGGAACCTTATTTTATCACTCGCCTTTCAGTGCCGATCGCCGCATGAGTTCAGGTCTTCCACGCGTCAACGGCTCGCGGTTTGTCCGGGCACTTGAAAAGAAAGGTTTTGTCGAAAAACGACGAAAGGGCAGCCACGCACATTTATTTCGGGACGCAGATAGAAGGCGTGTTACCGTTCCGGTTCATAAAGGCAAAGAGATCCCTGAGGGAACTCGATTTAACTCCGAACGAGTTACGCGAGTTATTATAAGATGCAACCCAACGCCCCAAAAATTCTGATCATTTCCTCGGACACCGGCGGCGGGCATCGCTCGGCAGCGCAGACGATTGTTGATGGTCTGCAGAGATTTTGGCAAGGGCG
>DATJGV010000063.1:0-12863 GCA_035494575.1 Pyrinomonadaceae bacterium
ATATGGCGAAATGGTGGTGCCAAGCAAGGCGACGACGGTCGTAAGATACTCACCCGTAAACTGGAATTGCGGAACGAGCGTTGCGTATAACACTTCACTCCAGTTGGGACGCGCAAGGAACGCAGCAATGATGTAGGCGAAAAGAGAAAGAGTCAGCCATTTGAACAGCTTGACGATAAGGCGATATGAACCCCAGACTTGAAGCACCACGATCATGACAGCAATCGGAATAACCAAGATCGATACAGGCACGGGGACAAACATATTTATGGCGGCAGCGATCGCAGCCATGTCAGTTCCCGCATTTATCGTGTTGGCCACGACCAAACCGAAGACGGCGGGATAGAGAAGCCACCTCGAATAAAACCTTTTAAGAACTCCTGCGAGACCTTGTCCGCTGACCATCCCGATCTTTGCGCATATATGCTGCACGACGATCATAAGCGGCAGCATAAATAGTGCGGTCCACAACGTACCGAACCCGAAGGACGCGCCGGCTTGGGTGTAGGTGCCGATACCGGATGGATCGTCATCCGAGGCCCCGGTGATGAGGCCCGGGCCGAGACGGCTTAGAAAACTTTTTGGCGGATCAGGATCGGTGCCCATACGTTAACAATAATGCCATAAGTGCTTGCAACCAATATCAAAATTGCGGCAGGGCTGAAAATAAAATAGACTCGAAAAGTAAACAAAACAAAATGTTCGCTGCTGAAAAAGTCATATTGCTTTGTGCAGGCGTCCCGGACGGATCGTCGCTGTTTCGTACAAGTACCGGTTTGATCGTAGCCGGCGTATTGCTCGTTGTCAGCGCCATTTTGTTTGCAACCAGACTGCAACAGTGGCGTGAAAAAGGAATATACAGCCGCATTACGCGCCTTGCGCCGGCTGGCGTCCTGCTAACTATCGTCGCAGGATGTATTTTAGCTGCGTTCGGCGTGGCGTTTACCATGACGCAGCGCCTTGATTGTTAGGTAATAGATCAGAAAGAGGGAAAATGACAAATCAGAAACAATTGGCTCAGGCATTCACCGATCTTCATATCAAGGGCGATCCGGTGATCATTTTTAATATCTGGGATGCGGGCACGGCTAAGGCAGCACAGGATATCGGAGCAAAAGCGCTCGCGACAGGCAGTTGGGCGGTCGCGGCGGCAAACGGTTTTGCTGACGGCGAAATAATTCCCCTTGACCTGGTCATCGCAAATCTCGAACGCATCACTGCGGGCGTTGATGTTCCCGTCTCCCTCGATTTTGAGGGCGGGTATGCGGTTGAACCCGATGAACTTCGCAAAAATATTGAACGTGTGATCGCTGCGGGCGCGATCGGCATCAATTTCGAGGATCGCATCGTCACTGGCGAAGGCCTTTATTCGATCGAAAAACAAGCCGCGCGGATCCGCGCTTTGCGTGAAGCAGCGAACGAGGCTGACGTTCCGCTTTTTATCAACGCACGCAGCGACGTCGTTCTTCCGCTTGATAGGGCGACCCACACAGAAGCTCACTCGCAGGAATTGATCGAACGCGCCAAGGCATACGCCGAAGCCGGAGCGAGCGGTTTTTTTGCTCCCGGTCTCGCAAATCCCGATTTTATCGGACGGCAGTGCGAAGCGTCCGCGCTGCCGGTCAATATTTTGGTGATGCCGGGCGTTCCCTCGTCCAAGGAGCTTGCCGATCTCGGCGTTGCTCGGATCAGCTACGGCGGCGGATCGTATCGAACGACGATGGAAGCCTTTAAGGAGGCTGGCCGAAAGGCTCTCTCTTACGCTTCGGCCGCTTCAACGCCATAGGTTTGATTCCTTTTCTTTAGAAAGGGCCGGCCTCGAGCCGTTCTTTTCTCGTTGTGTCCTTAAACCCTACAAACTTTCTTGCAGCATAGGCATCGCCCCGACGACCTTAGACGGAAGCAAGCCAATTGAAGAAGTAATAGCGGAAGCGGACAAAGCCATGTATGAAGAAAAAAGGCGCCGCAAAGCAGAACGAGCGGGCAGATAGTTGCGAGAATCTGGTTAAACGATCAGCGTTGTTTCCGAGCCTGCGACTGAACGGCTGTGATGGCAACCGCATCGACGATGTCTTCCGCCTTGCAGCCCCGTGAAAGGTCGTTGCAGGGGCGGTCGAGGCCCTGCAGAATAGGACCGATCGCCGTGCCGCCGGTTAAGCGTTCGGTCAATTTGTAGGCGATGTTGCCGGAGTTGAGGTCGGGAAAGATGAGCACGTTTGCCCTGCCGGCAACCTCGGAACCGGGAGCCTTTGAATCGCCGACTGACTGCACCAGCGCGGCGTCGGCCTGAAGCTCGCCGTCGATCGCAAGGTCAGTCACTCGCGCTCGGACGGTTCTTACGGCTTCGATGACTTTGTCGACCAACTTGTGCTTTGCGCTGCCCTTTGTTGAGAATGAAAGCATTGCGACCTTTGGTTTAACCTGCAACAAAGCGAGGCATGAGTCCGCCGACGCAATTGCGATCTCGGCAAGTTCGTTTACGTCCGGATCGATAACTACACCGCAATCCGAATAGATCATTGCACCATTTGCTCCAAATTTCCTGTCCGGTACGACCATCAGAAAAAACGACGAGACGATCTTAAATCCTTGTCGCACACCGATGCAGCGCAAAGCAGCGGCAACCGTGTGCGCAGTTGTGTTTGTCGCGCCGGCGACCGAGCCATCCGCTCTTCCTTCGCGAACGAGCAGATTGCCGAAATAAAGCGGGTCTTTAACAGTTTGCTCGGCCTCTTCGAGTGTGACGCCTTTTGCTCGCCGAAGCTCATGGTACAGCATTGCCATCTTGCCGAAATCTTTTGATTTTCGGTGATCGACGATATCGACGCCGTTCAGGTTTGCACCCGACTCTTCGGCAAATGCTCGAATTTTTTCTTCGCCGCCGAGGAGCGTGATTTTCGCAACGCGATCTCGCGCACAGATGGCGGCGGCATGGATCGTCCGGATGTCTTCGCCCTCGGGCAAGATTATGTGCTGAATGTCGGCCGCGGCTCGCTCGCGGATCTTTTGAAGAATCATAAAAATCAGTAACAGTAGGCAGCTGGCGGTAAGAAGAACGAAGAGAACTTCACGATCACCGGCCACTACCACCGACAACTGAATTTACCATACAACTAATCCAGGCCAAACTTGCTCTAATTCCTACGATTACTTACACTTGTGAATACCGGGAAAAATCAGCTCATGAGTAAACCGAAAACCAGTCTAAAACGGCGCGAAAAGGTAGAGCTAAAAAGCAGAATGAAAAGCTTTTTGATGTTCCTGCCAAATATGGTCAAGCTGCTTGGTGGTTTGATAACCGATTCGCGCGTCTCGACGGCTGACAAAGCTCTATTCATCGGTGCGATCGTTTACGTCATCAGCCCGCTCGATCTTATTCCGGATATGCTGCCGTTTATCGGACAGGTGGACGATGTATACGTTGTGGCGCTGTGCCTGCTGCGGCTGCTAAATCATACTGACGAGAACGTCGTCCGCGAACACTGGTCCGGCGGCGGCGATATCGTTTCACTCGCGAGCACGATCGCTTCGCTCGCGCCAAAATTTTTGCCTAAGCGCGTTTCGCGCGTTCTGACCGCAAGAGTTGAGCTTGCTCCGACCGGAAAGATTTTGAGCAGTGTCGGCAAGAAACGCGAAAGGGTCGTTATCGAACACGAAGACCCGATCAAGGTCGATTCGCGTTCGACGATGACAAATTAGGTAAAAAATTCCAAATATTTAACCGACTGCAAAAACTGGATTTAACCCGCTGTTAGCGCTTTATTAGCATAGCTCGCAAGATTTCGTCGTCCTTTTAAGTGGAATACAGCTTTGTGCTTTCGTTATAATGTTCCGTAGATAGCGAAGCCGCAAGGCAATAATTTTTATGTTCGAACGCTACTCCGAAAGATCTCGTCGCGTTATTTTTTTTGCCCGCTACGAAGCACTTCAATATGGTTCTCAGGTAATTTCTCCGGAGCACTTACTGCTTGGTTTGATCCGTGAAGACAAATCGATCGGCTCAAGATATTTTTCGCATTCAAGGAACTTTTCCTCAGAGGCGGTGCGCCGCGAGATCGAGGAGAGAATAGTGCCGCGCGACCGCATACCGCAGTCAGCCGATCTGCACCTTGCGCCCGAAACCAAACGCATACTTTTTTATGCCAATGAGGAAAGCCGCCAGCTAAAAAACGGCAATATCGGCCCCGATCACCTTCTGCTCGGCATCATCCGTGAAGAGAGATCGATAGCGGCCGAGATATTGAACAAGTTCGGACTACGGCCGCAGGACATTCGCGAACAAGCGGCGCGGACATCGTTGTTTCCCATCGGAGCAAGCGAGATGTCAGATCAAAAGGCGCCGAGCCTGCACGAATATACCCGCGACCTGACGCTCGAAGCCGCCAAGGGCAAACTCGACCCGCTAATCGGACGCGAACCCGAGATCGAACGCCTCATCGAGATCTTGTGCAGGCGTACGAAAAATAATCCGGTGCTGATCGGCGAATCCGGCGTTGGCAAGACCGCGATCGTCGAGGGCCTTGCGCAGCGCATCGCCGACAAGAGTGTGCCGACTTTTCTTGAGAACAAACGCATCCTTTCACTCGACCTTTCATCGGTTGTCGCCGGTACAAAATACCGCGGGCAGTTTGAGGAACGGCTTAAAAAAATAATGGCCGAGCTTAAAGAAAACGCCGAGTTCATTGTTTTCATTGACGAGCTGCACACGCTTGTCGGAGCCGGCTCGGCCGAGGGCACGCTTGATGCGGCAAACATATTAAAACCGGCGCTTTCGCGTGGCGATGTCCAGTGCATCGGAGCGACTACGCCTTCGGAATTTCGCAAAACGATCGAAAAGGACCGCGCGCTCGAACGACGTTTCCAGTCAGTCAAGGTTCCGCCGCCCGCCGAAGATGAGGCGTTAAAAATTATCCAGGGCATCGCCGAGCGTTACGAGGCGTTCCACCAGATCAGATACACCCGCGAGGCTCTCGAAGCTGCCGTTTTCCAATCTAATCGTTACATCCCCGACCGGTTTTTACCTGACAAGGCGATAGACGTTTTAGATGAGGCCGGCGCCCGGGCCAAACTGCGTTACCAGAACGAAAACGTCGGTGAACCGTCTTGGAAGGAAACCGTCGAGAATTGGAAACGTGCCGCCGCAAACGAGGACCAGATCATATCCTACGAGATCGAATCGCTGGACGATTCGTTTTTCGCTGTCGAAGTAACAGCTGACGATGTGGAAGAGGTGATCTCGCGTTGGACGGGCGTGCCGGTTTCGTCGATCAAAATGGATGAAGCGGCAAAGCTTCTGAACATCGAAAATGATCTCCATAAACGGATCGTTTCTCAGCGTGCCGCTATATCGTCGCTCGCGCGTGCGATCCGCCGCTCGCGTGCGGGACTGAAAAATCCTAACCGGCCTGTCGGCTCATTCCTGTTTCTCGGCCCGACCGGCGTCGGCAAAACGGAGGTCGCCCGCAGCCTCGCCGAATTTTTATTCGGTTCGGAACGTTCGCTTATTCGTTTCGATATGAGCGAGTATATGGAAAAACACGCGGCTGCAAAATTTATCGGTTCGCCTCCGGGATATGTCGGCCACGAAGAGGGCGGCCAGCTTACGGAAAAGCTCCGCCGCGCGCCTTATTCAATTGTGCTGTTTGACGAGATCGAAAAAGCCCATCCGGATCTATTTAATATCCTCTTGCAGGTGTTCGAGGACGGCATTCTGACCGACGCACAGGGGCAAACGGTCGATTGTAAACACGCTATATTTATTATGACCTCGAACATAGGAGCGCGTGCGATACAAAAACGGGGCAATCTCGGATTTCAGTCCGGCGTGGACTCTTCGCGTGACAAGTTGGAAGAGCAGGTAAACACAGCGGTCAAACAAACGTTCGCTCCCGAATTCATAAACCGCCTCGACGAGATCATCATCTTTGACGAATTGTCCGACGCCGACCTTTTGCAGATCGTCGACCTTCAGGTGGCGCGGCTAAACAAGATCGTCGAAAAACGGAATTTGCAGATCACATTGACCGACGACGCTCGCAAATGGCTGATCGAAAAGACGTGCGGCGACCGCAGCTACGGAGCTCGGCCACTGAAACGTGCGTTACAGAGATATGTTGAAGATGAATTGTCCGAAGCCCTAATTCAGGGAAACCTAAGCGATGAAAGTTCTGTTGAAGTTTATGCGGATGGAGACAAGCTTGCATTCAGAACGATCAGCGCCGAGCAATTTGAAAAGGAGCTGACCTATAAAGCTTGATCAATCATATTGAAAAAGTTTATCCACGAAACACACGAAATAGAAAACAACTAAGCAAAACGTCTTGATTTGTTTCGTGTTATTCGTGGATAAAATGGCCTCATGGTTTAGCCGCGATCACCTCGCGGCTTTTTCTTTCAGGGCTTTTGCGTTTCGTTTTAATCCGCTTAGTTTCGTTCGTTTCATCGCGCTCTTGCGAAAACGCGCGGAATATTCCTCAGGTGTGAAGTTCACGATCCTTTCGGTGTCGATCGAGGTCTCACCTTCCCGCGGTTCAAATCGCGGTTCGTTCGATGGTTTTTCAAATCTGTTCCACGGGCAAACATCCTGACAAATGTCACACCCGTACAGCCAGCCGTTCAAATTCTCCGTAATATTCGCGGGTAGCATTTCATCACGAAGTTCGATCGTCGCATAAGAAATACAGGCTCGTGAATCGACAACGTATGGTTCAACAATTGCGTTTGTCGGACAGGCATCGAGACACGCCGTGCAGCTGCCGCAATGATCTCTTACGATCTCAGTATCGAAATCGAGTTCCAGGTTCAGCAATATCTCGCCAATGAAAACCCAGGAACCGTGATCGGTTGTTATCAGATTTGAATGTTTCCCTATCCAGCCCAAACCTGCGCGTACGGCCCATGACTTTTCCATAACAGGTGCGGTATCTACACAAACTTTTCCTTTCGCTTCGGGAAGTTCAGCCTCAACCCACGCCAGCAGATCACGCAGTTTTTCCTTCAGAATGTCATGATAATCGTCACCCCAAGCATATCGCGATATCTTACCGACCGACTCGCCATGCTCATGCGGCGTGAAATAGTTCATCGCGACGACGATCATCGATCTTGCTTCGGGAAAGATCAGGCGCGGATCGATCCGCTTTTCCGGCTCACGCTCCATCCAGGCCATCTCGCCGTGAAAATCCCTGGCAAGCCATTCACGTAAGCGTTCGCCCTCGTGTTCCAAAGGCCCTGCACGAACGATGCCGATCTTTTGAAAGCCAAGTTCGACGGCTTTTTCTCTGATTTTTTCGGTGAGGGTCTGCACGGTTTAATTATCAGCGAACTGCTCATTAAACGGAAGCTAAGGCAGAAACCCCGCACGGTAGTAAGGGTGTTTCTAACATGGATTGCAAAACCAGCCAGCACACTCACTACCGGTCGTGTTTCCGCCCTCGTCAATGAACCCTCCGACAACAAAAAAAGGCGGCCCTTGCGACCGCCTGTCTGATCAAAATTCAGGATAAATCCTAGAAATTCAGCTTAAATCCGAACTGGAATTGACGCGGGTCGAACGCCGATGTCGGCTGGCTGTAATACTTATGGCCGGCGCGTTTCCCCGTTGCATTTACAACGGTGTAGAACGGATTCGCAGCCGCTTCGTTAAAGCGATTGAAAAGGTTGAAAAATTCGCCGATCAGATCGAGGCTCACGCGTTCGCCAAACCGAATTCTTCTGGTTACGCGGCCGTCCACCGAAAAATACGGATGCGTCAAACCCATGTTGCGGCCGAGGTTGCCATTTGCAGGGAAAACTCCGGTCAGACAGCCCGGATCGACGCCCGTCGCACACAGTGTTCCATCGGCCAAAACCGTCGGCCGCTCATTCGTACTCTGAAAATCGCCGTTTGCGTCGCCGACCGCCAGAATGTTGAACGGCCTGCCCGATGACACCTCGATGATCGGTGCAAACGAAAATCCATAAAGGATCTTGTGGAACGCATTTCCGGATTTCCAGTTTTCCGGAGACGAAAAGATTCCGCTGAAAACGAACCGGTGCCGCTGGTCAAAAAGTGAATCGGAACGCTCAGCACGGAAATTGGTATTGTCCTGCGGTTTGAGCAGCGTTTGCAGGTCGGACGAATCGTCGATCGAGTGCGACCACGTGTATGTCGCGAACATCTGGATGTTGTTCGAGAAACGCTTTTTCAACTCGATGTTCATGGCGTTGTACGACGAACGGCCGTCTGAAAGCTGCGAGTTAACATCCGCATATGGGTTGATGGGGCCAGGCTGTCGCAGACTGTTCGTGGCTGTAAGGGCCGCGTCGAATTGGGCTTTGCTAAGGCCCGTTAAGGCTTTAACAAAGAAATAATTCGGTCCCAGTTTGCGGAAGAAGTCGGCGGCGATGGGGCTGACAATGCTTTGGCCTGTTGTATTGTTAACCACAAGAAATCCTGGTATCACAACCGTGTACAGAGCACTATTTGTCGTCGGAAGGCTAAAGAATCCAGCCTCACTTAGATTAACCGGAGCCCGTCCGGACGGACCGCATGGCCCTCCGCACGCAACCGGGTTGTTCGCTGTAAAACGCTTAAAATTATCAACAAGCAGATTTGATTGAACAATATTAACATCCTGCGGATGTGCCAGATGAACGGCATTTACTGTAATAAAACTTGCCGAAATCGACATATCCTTTCCGATCATCTGCTCAATAGCGAGATTGCCTTGAACAGCGTACGGATACTGAAAATCCTTAGCTACGTGCAAAGTAAATGGCAAGATCGGGCCAAAGCCGGTAAATTTGCTTGGGTCAAATCTTTGAAGGCCGAAAAGATATTGCGCGCTCGGAGCAACTCCCGGGGTAGTAAACCCTGGAGGGCAGATCGGATTATTTGAAGCAGCTGTGCAGACCGTGCCATGAAACACCTGCCATGCATTAAAGAGTTGGGTCGGAGAAGGCCCGCCCGACGGCAGCAGAGTTGACTGCTGCTGCTGAGAACCGTCACCGATGTCCGAGTTGAAGGCAACCGCGAGCAGCGGATGATCATAAAACAACCCAGCCGCACCGCGAATGATCGTTCGTGCATTGCCGCGAACATCCCATGCAAAGCCGGCGCGGGGCGCCCAGTTGTTTGTATCACGCGGGAAACCTTGCGTGACGTTCAACGCGTCCTGCGCCGTCTGTATGTCTTGTGCGGAAAGCGATATGCCGGTGAGCGGATCGGTAAACGGCGTCGGAGCAAACTGCTGCGTTAACTCGACATCGTAGCGGATGCCGTAGTTGATCGTGAAGTTGTGAAAGAGTTTCCACGTATCCTGTGCAAAAAATGCTATCGGCTTATTTTTGATCGAGCTGTTAGGATCGCCAAATCCTTGAATAAATACGCTCGGAAAGCCGAGACCGTAGGTTTGTATAGCTGTAAGTGCGGGGCACCGGCTAGCGGCCGGTATCGCAGGAGAGTCACATGGAACTCCTGTGCTCGGATCCTTTATTATCAAACCTGCTGCCTGTTGACTAAAATTGAATAATCCCGGGAAGTTCAACTCAAATCTCGCCTTGATATCGATCCAGTTAAAATCCGCCCCGAATTTCATTGTGTGATTTCCCAGAACCCATGTCAGATTGTCGCGTATCTGGTAACGCAATTCAGAACGGTTTACGGGCGAGAATGGGTTTGAACCGATAAATCCGGTACCTGCGATCTGATGTGCGATGCTCGGAACTTGTGAGTCGAACGTCGCACCTCGGCGGCCAAAGTTAAAGAACGCCTCGTTGACAATATTGTTGGGCAGCACCGTTGTTAACGACACACCCGCAGACGTGTCCTTGAGGTCTTGTATCCCAGTACGTGAATAATCGTTTTGGCCAAGCGTCTGGTTTTGCGATTCGTCCTGGATTCCGTTTATGCGGCTCGGATTGTAACCAAACCGGAACGAAAGTTGGTTGTCCTTGTTTATCTCGTGATCAAGCCGAAGCGAGTTGAACGTGGTAGATTCTGAGATCGGGAATATTCGTCTTAATTGAGAGAGCGGCCGAAAGGCTACAAATTCGCCCTGTGCGTTTCGCGTAAGCGGGACCGGAGCACCCGACAGGATAAATCTCTGTCCGATCAGCGACCCTTGCGGCACGCCTATTCCCGGCAGGAAGTTTACCAAAGAGCTCGATCCATTTTGTGCCGTTTGCCCGCCGGCTGACGCAAGATGCGCATACTGCAAGCCATACGCCGGATTAACCGGTAAGATCGCCTGTATATAAGCTACCTGTCTGGGAGTAAGGTTGGTAAAGGTCTGCGCAACAGGAAGAAACGGAGCGCCGATCGTAATGCTCGACGTAGCTTCGCCGCTAATGTCGCCGGCTAAAATGTCACCGGTAAAAAATCCTGATTCCTGACGGCGTCTTTGCTCGAACGACCAGAAGAAAAACGTCTTGTCCTTAATGATCGGTCCGCCGAGCGTTGCGCCGTATTGGACGCGGGTGTAGGGCGGTTTTTTACTGGGATTGTTGTCGATAAGCGGTGCAAATGCGTTACGCGCCTGCACGCTTTTATCGCGGATAAACCCAAAAACGTTGCCGTGAAAATTGTTGGTTCCGCGTTTTGTAACGACGTTTATTATGCCGCCCGTCGCACGTCCAAATTCCGGTGCGTACGAGTTCGTCGTTACCTGATATTCCTGAACCGCCTCCTGCGAAACGGTCGAACGCGCAGCGTTGATCGAGTTATCCGTAAAGTCCGCTCCATCGACCTGAACCAATGTCGAACGTCCACGTTGTCCGCCGATGTTCAAACCCGATGTCGGCGCGGGGCCGACCGGGCGTCCGTTGTCGCGGCCGACGGTCGAGATCGTCAACGCAAAGCCCGTTGCGCTGCGTTCGTTGATCGGAAGGTTTGCGATTCTCTGCTGGTCTATTGTATTTGCTACGGTCGTTCTGGTCGATTCGATAAGCTCTACCGAATCTCCGGAAACATTTACGACGGCATCGGCTGCACCGATCTCCATTTTGACCGCGAGATTCGCACTCTGGCCGACGGTAAGTCTGACGGGTGAGATCACGACTTTTTTGAACGTCGCGGCCTCGGCGGTTATTTGATATTCGCCGGGCGGCAGCCCAATGATCTGATAGGTCCCGTCGGAGGTTGTGGTAACCGTGCGTTCGATGCCGGTCGCCGAATTCCTGGCGGTCACCGTCGCGCCGGCGACGACCGCGCCGTTCGGGTCGACAACGGTTCCTGAAAGGTCTGCCGTGCTGGCCTGCGCCTGAGCCAACGCGGAACCCGCGGAGAGAAAAATTATCGATACAAAAAGCAGCGCTCGGGCGCCGATGTCAGAAACCTTGAACGGGGACAATTTCATTACGTTTTCTCCTTGATCTTCTGAATCTTCTGCCGCGAGCCTATGGTTATCTTGAGTAGGATATATCCGACACCCTCGGAGGGCGTCCAACCACCAGCAATTTACAAATTCGAAATTGTTATCGACAGATAAATTTAAAGAATAGATATGCTTTGAAATTTTTAACCCAAAAACGGTTTTTAGGCAAGCAAAAAAAGTTAAATTTCTGCAATTTTAGCGTTTATTTGTTCTGGTCCGCGTGCTCTGCCGCGTCGCCCGCGCGAGATATTCGCGCGCGGTTTTGTTAACGGACAAGGCGGAGATAAGAAAAGATGCTGACCGTGGCATAAACGCAACACGCCTGACCAGTCCGCCGACGTTCAACCGTCGTGCAAATCGCGCCTGATATTCGGCTTTATATGCCGCCGCGATCTCCGACGCATTTTCATGCTCCATAATGCTGTTAGCAAGCAACTCAGAGCTCTCAAACGCTAAAAGCATACCGCTGCCCGTAAACGGGTCGATAAACGCCGCAGCGTCGCCTACCGCCAACACATTTTCAGCCGGATCCAGATCGCAAACACCAAACCGATCGACGGCGACGGCGATCCAGTCGTGGACGGGTTTCGCATCTTTTAATGTCTCCGACGCACGCCTGTTTCGAAACAAGAGTTCATGAACTATCGCATCGACATCGCTGTTATATTTCCGGACGGCCGCCGATCGTACAAGCATGCACAGATTTGACAAGCCGTTTTCAACATTGCTCAGGCCGCAATATCCGTCGGGAAACGAATAAATATCACACCGCCCGCGTTCGAGCCGCACGCCGCTCATATGAGCCTTAAAGCCGATAAGCGCCGGCTTTTGGTTTATGGCTTTTGGCGTTTTGTTCAGGGATCGCTTCCCGATCAGTTTCGAGAGGATACGGCTGCGGCCGGTCGCGTCGATAAAAAGATCACCCGAGATCGTTCGGCTCTCCCCGCTTTTTTGCCGGATGCTTAGCCCCTCTATCACGTTATTCTGAAGTTCGACCTCAACAACGCTTGAACCTTCTAACACCCTGACGCCGACCGCCTGGGCGCGTTCAAGCAGCTGAAGATCCATCTCGGCGCGGCTCAGGCTGAGCGCCGCCTCGCCGCCGTCGAACCAGTGACTCGGAACGGCGATATTTTTGCCCGAAACCGCGTAAAAATATGTCTCCGATATGCGGTCGCCGCCGGCTGACAGCATTTTGTCGAATACTCCGAGTTCGTGAAAATGCCTCAGGCACTCCGGCGAAATAAACTCACCGCATAGTTTTTCGCGCGGAAATTTTTCGCGTTCGATCACCGTTACGCTAAAATTTTGCTGTGCCAGCCTGATCGCCAGACTCGTTCCTGCCGGCCCGCCGCCGACTACGACGATCTGACGCATCTTGTCGCTAACTCGTGATCGTGAATTTATGTTCACCATAGAATATGGTAGCTTTTTTCAAGAATTCAGCGTATGAAAATAATCCCGCTTTCGATACCGACGCCGTTTTATGTCGGCGACGTCAACGTTTAC
>DATJGV010000064.1:0-13333 GCA_035494575.1 Pyrinomonadaceae bacterium
TTCAGACAATCGCGCCGGGCGATGTGAACTGGATGACCGCGGGACGCGGCATAGTTCATTCTGAACGGGTCTCCGACGCTCCGAATGAGCCGGACGATAAGCTGATCGGCCTGCAAACGTGGGTCGCGTTGTCCGAAAGCCATGAAGAAAGCGATCCGGCATTTTCGCATCACGGCAGCGATGAGCTGCCGGTGATTAAGGATGATGGGATCGAAGTGAAGGTGATTCTTGGCAGCGTCCTTGGCGTTGTCTCACCCGTCGCTACTATCTCAAATCCAGTTTACGCGGAGTGCGCCGTGACCGCTGGAACCGAACTAAAACTGCCGGATGATATCGAGGAACGCGGCGCGTACATTCTCTCAGGCAGCCTGAGTTCGGACGGCGAGACATTCGGCCCAGGAAATCTCGTTGTATTTCAAGCCGGTACAGATGCGATCGTAGAAGCCAATAGCGATTCGAAATTCATGCTCATCGGCGGCGACAGGCTGGAAAAGCCTCGTCACATGTGGTGGAACTTTGTTTCGACTTCGCCCGAGCTGATCGAGAATGCGCGCGAAGACTGGCGCCGCGGTAATTTTATAGCGATCCCGAATGAAACCGGCTTCGTTCCGCTTCCCGAAGGAAACTTTCCGAAGCCGATCGCTCAACCGTTTTAAGACGATCCCCGCCTGTTTTGGTGTGAATTTGTTAAAATTGTCCACCCATTGACGCGATCACCGCCTTTATTTCGCCGTACCGGTATTCGTCACCCAAAAATTCTTTTATCGGCGACAGTGCATTGGTGTCGGCAAATTTAATTACTGCTTGGCGGATCGGCTCGATCTTTTGGTCAGGAACGATTTGTTCCAAGCTGACCTCTCCGCTCGCGATAAATCGCGCCAAATGATTTTCGACGGTGTTTTCGGTAACGCCGCGCTCCTTTGCGATATCCGATATAGATTTGCCGCTTTGAAACATTTCGAGCGAGATACGATAGGTGTCCCGGCCGCTCTCATCGCGTCTTGTTCGCGACTTGTGTTCTCTTTTCGGGGACTTCAGGTCGATGCGGGAGACGAGGCCGCTTTTCGCGCAATAGACATTGATCTCGTGTACGAAATCCACACCGTACTTCTGGTACTTAACGTCGCCGACCCCCGAGATTTTCCGCATCTCAGATTCGTTTTGCGGAAGATATGTCGCCATTTCTACCAGCGTCGCGTCGGAAAATACGATGTATGGAGGAACGTTTTCGCGCTTTGCGAGCGTGTTGCGGACGCTTCGCAGATCGTCGAACAAGCCTTTTATGTGGGGATGTGAAACCTGCGATATGAGCGGCGCTTTCTTTTCAACTTTGGTTTTTACTTTTATAAGTTCGACGTTTGTACGTCCGCGTAAAACGGCTTCGCTTTTTTCGGTGAGAACGATCACTGGATACAGCCCGTCCGTTTGTGAGAGATATCCTTGCGAGATCAGGTCCTTGAAATATTCGAACCACTCGCTTTTAGAAATATCGGCGCCGATGCCGTAGGTTTTTATATTCTTATGCTCGTCGCGAATTTTTTGTGCCTCAGAGCCTCGTAGAAAATCGATCAGATAACTAAGGCCAAATCGCTGACCGGTGCGGTAAACGGCGCTCAATGCTTTTTGCGCGATCGTAGTACCGTCAAACCGTTCAAAATCCGTGTTGCAGTTGTCGCAGTTTCCGCAATCGGCAACAACGGCCTCAGAAAAATAACTGAGCAAAAATCTTCGCCGGCAGGTTTTCAGGTCACCGAATTCGCCCATCGTATCCAGCTTTTTGAGCATGATCCGGCTTTGCGAGGCGTTGCCTTCGACCTCAACGAAACTTTTTAATTTGGTTACATCACCCCAGCTGAAAAACAGAAGAGCGTCGCTCGGTAAACCGTCGCGCCCGGCGCGGCCCGTCTCTTGATAATAGCTTTCGATATTTTTTGGAAGGTCCATGTGAACGACAAACCGCACGTTCGATTTGTCGATACCCATTCCGAAAGCGATGGTTGCGACAATGATCTTCGCCTCGTCTTTTAGGAACAACTCCTGATTTCGCTCGCGCGTCTTCTTGTCCAGACCAGCGTGATACGGCAGAGCGGAAAACCCTTCGTCTTGGAGGTCGGCAGCGAGCGAATCGACAGAGCTGCGGCTCAGGCAATAAATGATGCCGCTTTCGTCCTTGCGTTTGTCGAGATAGTCGAGAAGTTGGCCATAGGAGTTTCGTTTCGGCTCAACCGAATAATGAATGTTCGGTCGATTGAAACTGGAGATAAAAAGCGCAGCGCTCGGTATATTCAGCCTTTCGACAATATCCTTGCGAACCAGCTTATCTGCGGTCGCGGTCAAAGCGATCACAGGTATTTCTGAAAACGCTGTTTTCAGTTTTGCAAGCTTTAAATATTCGGGCCGGAAATCGTGTCCCCAACTAGAAATACAATGAGCTTCATCTATTGCAAAAAGCGATATGTCGATGCCCCTGAGAAAATCCAGAAACTGATCGCCGCTTTGCAGCAGGCGTTCGGGTGCGACATAAAGCAGTTTTAATTTACCGCTGCGAACATCGCGAAAGACCTCTACCTGTTCAGCCGCCGTCTGTGTCGAGTTGAGATATGCAGCCGCAATACCATTGCTTCTTAATGCATCGACCTGATCCTTCATCAACGCGATCAGCGGCGATATAACAACCGTCAAGCCGTCGAGCATCAATGCGGGTATCTGATAACAAAGCGATTTGCCGCCGCCCGTTGGCATCAGCACAACACAGTCTTTCTTGCGCAAAACCGCCTCGATCGCAGGCTCCTGATTCATCCGAAACGAATCGTAACCGAAACGGTGTTTGAGTATCTCGCGCGCCTTTTCTATGCTCATGTAGGATTTGAACGAGGGTGCCCGAAAAGCAGGATCTTGTTTGTGTGTTTCGGTTTCGCTCCGTTTGTTCCGTGGTGAGGTCTTTCTCAGCCACGGAACACACGGAACAAGAGCGGAACACAGAATTCACAAAAACAAAGACACAGAAAACGACTTTTTAGAGAACCTCTCGTTGTACGCTCAATCTTTTAGATCTCTACCGTGTCTATTTGTGCTTTCTGCAGTTTGCCGGAATAGTCCACGTACAACGCTTTCCATTCGCTGAAGATGTCGAGGACTTGGGTGCCGGCTTCGCGGTGGCCGTTGCCGGTGCCTTTTGTGCCGCCGAACGGCAGATGGACCTCTGCGCCGATCGTTGCCGAGTTTACATAGCAAATGCCGGTGTAAAGCTCTTGCATTGCATGGAACGCATTGTTGACGTCCTGCGTGTAGATAGCCGATGAAAGACCATATTTTACGCCGTTTACGATGTCGATCGCTTCGTCGAGAGTCGAGAACGGAACGACGGATGTGACCGGCCCGAAGATCTCTTCCTGTTCGATCCGCATTCCCGGTTTTACGTTTGTAAACACGGTCGGCTCGATGAAATAACCCTTTGCGAAATCGCCTTTTGTCAGGGCGTTACCACCGCAGGCAAGCGTGGCCTTGTCCTGCTTTTGGCCGATCTCGATATAGCTGAGAATCTTTTCCATAGCGTCCTGGTTAATGACAGGGCCGACTTCGGTTTTTGCATCGAGGCCATTGCCGACGCGAAGTCTCTTGACACGCTCGACTAATTTCTCGGCAAATTTCTTATAGATCTTTTTGTGAACAACCAACCGCGACGATGCAGTACAGCGCTGACCGCTGGTGCCGAATGCTCCCCACAGGGAACCCTCGACGGCGTTGTCGATGTCGGCGTCGTCCATGATGATGATCGCGTTCTTGCCGCCCATTTCGAGGCTAACGAGTCTGTTATCACGGGCGCATTGTTCGGCAATGATCCGCCCGGTATCGGTCGAGCCGGTGAACGAGATCAACCGCACGTCCTTATGGTTTACAAGCGCGGCCCCGACATCTGCTCCGTGGCCGTTTATCAGGTTGACCACGCCTTTCGGAATGCCCGCCTGCTCACAAGCCTTAACAAGGTTTAATGCCGACAAGGGCACATCTTCGCCGGATTTCAGAACGACCGTATTACCGCATACGAGCGCCGGAATGAGTTTCCATGACGGTATCGCCATTGGAAAATTGAACGGCGTAATAAGCCCGCACAGGCCAACCGGCTGGCGGACGCACATCGCGAATTTGTCCGGCATTTCCGCCGGTGTTGTAAAACCGTGCAGCCGTCGGCCTTCGCCCGCGGTGTAATAGGTACAGTCGATCGCTTCCTGAACGTCGCCGCCCGCTTCTTTTAGCACTTTGCCCATTTCGCGCGTCATCTCGCGGGTATAGCGGTCCTTGTTTTCGCGAAGAATTTCGCCGAGACGAAAAAGGATCTCAGCACGACGCGGTGCCGGTGTCAGCCGCCAGCGTTTCGCAGCGGATTTTGCCGCATCGACGGCGTGGTTCACATCATCGGCGTTTGATTTCGGAAATCGGCCGACAATGTCGCTCGTATCCGCCGGATTTAGATTTTCGAACCACTCGCCGGACGAGCTTTTGACCCATTCACCGCCGATGTAGTTATGGTAGGTTTTTGTCGATGTTTTGGATGTTCTTTTTATTTTTGCTTCTTTGGCTTTTGGCATAAATTTTAGATGTAAATAGCTAAATGTTAATGGTTAATTGTAACGTGAATATGTCTCCACGTCACAATTAACCATTAACATTTAGCCAACTTATTGAAAATCTACTGTACGGTAAACTGAACGATCTTAAGCTGAACCGACCGCGTTAAACGACTGTACGCGACCACTTCGAGCACAACCGCGTCGCCGGGTTTTAATTTTGCAACCGTATCGTTGAACGCTTTAAGTGTCGTCACCGGCGCCCGGTTTATACGCTGTATCAGATCGCCCTCGTCGAGGGCGTCATCACCGTTCGACATCTTCACATCGGCGATAAAACTTGCCGGATTTATCTCTCGTACAACGAGGCCCTTTTGCCCATCGAGTTTGTAGTTTGTCGCAAGCGCCGGCGTCAATTCTGTCAGCGTTAAGCCGAAAGGCTTGTCGTCGGCCCGCTTTTCGATCGTGGTTTTGCTTGTATCGTCCGGACTTACAGGATCAGAAGCCCTGCGTTCTCCTAATTTGATCGTCGCGGTTTTCTTCTCTATATTCGATCCGTTTTCTCGAAGGAATTGTATCTCAACGTCCTTTCCCGGCGTACTCGACGAAACTTTGGCAATAAGGTCACGAGCATTTTCAACCTTTTGCCCGTTAAAATCGGTGATAACATCGCCAACCTTAATGCCGTTCACCGCGGCAGCTCCCTGTTTGTCCCGAACGTCAGTCACGATCGCGCCTTTCGCATCCTTCAGGCCGTATACTTTTGCGTATTCAGCCTTTACCGATTCGAGTGCGATACCGAGATAGCCGCGATGGACTTTGCCGTTGGCCACGAGCTGCTTATAAACCTGTGCAGCCTCGTTCGCAGGAAAAGCGAAACCGACGCCATTCGAGTCGCCCGTCGAAGTTGCGATCTGTGAATTGATTCCGATCACTTCGCCATTCATATTGACAAGCGGGCCGCCCGAATTCCCCTTGTTAATTGCGGCGTCCGTCTGTATAAATTTTTGAAACGGCGAGCCGCCCGGCGTTTCACGCTGCGTCTGTGAAATAATGCCCGCGGTCACAGATTTCGAAAGGCCGAACGGCGAACCCAAAGCAAGGACCCAATCGCCGACCTGGGCGGTGTCTGAGTTTCCAAGTTTGACGAACGGCAGTTCCTTGCCGGCTTCGATCTTTAGGACGGCTAGATCGCTAAGGTCGTCGGCACCGACGACTGTTGCAGGATATTCCTCGTCCGTATCGAGCTTGACCGTAATGCGCGCTGCACCCTCGATGACATGATTATTTGTGATTATCAAGCCGCCTTTATCCACAATAAACCCGCTGCCCACCGCATAGATCGGACGGCGAGGCAGCTGTCGGCGGAAAAAATCCATTATATCGTCAGGGTCGGCCGGCGTAGTTGTGTCGGATTTTGCCGAAGGCTCAGCGACACGGCCTTTGGTTTCGATATTGACAACGGCCGGTTCGACTTTTTTGGCGACCTCGGCAAACGTCGCAGAAAGCTGAGCGGGTGAGACCGCCGCATTTCCGGACACTTGTCCTGTATTGGTCTGTGAGGGCGCAATGATCGTGCCAACGGCGATCATAAAAACTAATAATAAATTGCTCCCACCAGTCAATCTTCGGGATCCAAAGTTATCAAAATCGAACATAAATGCTTCTCCTTAAAACACAAGCAGCCTGCAAATAACCCTTTTCTAAGCGCTTAGTATAACAAACCCTGTCCGTAAAACACGAATATAATCCATACGCGCCGGCCACCAGGATCATGGCCTGAGCAGCACCTTTAACGTGCCTTTTCGCCCGGCGTACCCGACGGCTTTAACGCCGTTTGCAAGGCTGAATTCTTCATCTATCAAATCATCAACCCGCACTTTCATTTCTTGCAGCAATTCCAGTGCCGGAGCCATTCGCCCGCATCGCGAACCGATGACGGTTATCTCGTCAACAACGACGCGCCAGGCCTCCCAAACGGGTTTTCCCTGAAACGTGGATTTGAGCACGATCTTGCCTCGCGGTTTTACCAGATCGAGAGCGGTCGCAAAACCGGATTCGGAACCGCTCGCCTCAATTACTACGTCGAACGTTTTGTTTAGGTTTGAGCTTTTATCATCGAGCAAAATGCCTTCTATACCCTGTTTTTCGGCGATCGCAAGTTTTGATTCGTGTTTTCCGACCAGACACACGTTATCGCTGTCGAGCGCGGCACAAATCGCGCACAAGATACCCAATTTCCCATCGCCGATCACTGCCGCCTTGGTATCTCGTCCGAGTTTTACCTGTTCCGATATACCGTAGGCTGCGGCGAGCGGCTCCGCAAAGACAGCGGCCGTATTTGAGACGTCATCCGGAACGGTTATCAAGTTTCTTGACGGCAGGGTCAAAAATTCCGCGTGTGCTCCGTCGCGTCCCTTTATCCCCAGAACGGTTCGTTCGAAACAGTGTCGCGAATCGCCAGCCAAACAAAGATCACAACGGCCGCAGCCGACATTGATCTCGCCGACCACACGCTTTCCGACCAACGCGGGAGCGTCCGGCGAGGTTTCGACGATGCCGACGAACTCGTGCCCGATGGTTCCCTCAAACCCGGCGTAGCCGCGAACGATCTCGAGATCCGTGTTGCAAATTCCGGACAGGACCACTCTAACTAAGCTCTCGTAATTTTGCGACGGTTTCTCGACCTCATCCAAAGCCAGTTCCTTGCCTGTAAATCTCAGTGCCTTCATCGACATCATTCTACATTAGACGGACAGCCTCAGATAACGGTTGTAAACGTTACGGTTTGAAAATTTACTTTTACTTACCCGCTGACTATACTTTTGACAAAGCCTCGCGTCTAACATCTCTCGCCCGGCTCAAACTATGAGAAGTATTATTTTGTTTGCATTTTTGGTGGCGGTTGGGGTCGTTGTCACAGGATGCGGAGCGCAAAAGGCCGCTACCAGCAGCGATACCCCGACGGCGGCATATAAGCGATTATTCGAAGCAGTAAAGAGCAAAAATACAGAGGCCATAAAACAAACACTTTCTAAAAAGACATTCGCGTTAGCTGAGTTTACGGCTCAAAAGTATAAAAAGACGATCGACCAGGCGCTTGAGAATGGATTTACGGCAACGACGTTCGCCGACTCGCTCCCGACAATGCGTGACGAGCGGGTCAAGGACGATATGGGCGCTCTGGAGGTCTGGAATTCACGTGACAATCGCTGGGAGGATCTGCCGTTTGTATTTGAGGACGGAAACTGGAAGTTCGCGGTCGGAGATGCGTTCGCAAATACCTGGAAATCACCTGGCAAAGGTCAGGCTCAGATCGAAATGGAAGCCGCGAACAAGCTAACTGCGAATGGAAAAGTGATCAATACGCCGAGCTCGAATGCGAATCCGAAGGATATAGTTCGGCCAAAGATGCCCGCCGGACAACCAATCCCCACGGTACCGCCAAAATGATCGATCCGACCGCGGTCGCGGACATAATCTCGCTCTATAAAAAGCACGGATGGACGATCCGGCGCCTGCTGGTGTCGCCGGAACTTGAAAAAGCTTTGCGGTCCATCAGGGCTGATCTGCCGGCAGGTGTCGAGACTCGCTCATCTGACATGAACTGTGCATGGTTTTCTCGGTCGTCTAACGCTGAGCGCGAAACTTGGGAGCTGCGGCTTTTAGAGGCAACGCCATTTGCCCTTCTTGAGGTTTTAAGCATGGCAGCGACCGAAGCCGAACGTGAAGAAGCACTTACAGGTGTTGAAGAAAAGATGCGTGGGTTTAAATCCAGACGGGCTCGCGGTCACTAAAATCATCCATCAAAAATCGTACTGAAACCGAAAAATATTGGGCTTGACAAGAACACTGTTGGGTAGCAAACTTATAGTGTTGAAATGATGATCAAAGATTTCGGAGGAAGAGTCGCAACCATCTGGGAAGGTTTGCGGCCGATGACGAAAAAAATGCTGGCCGGGGCATTGCCGCAAGGCGACCCTAACCATGCCAACATCCCCAGCCAAAAGTTTTTTTACGACGCTCACGCTGACTGGGAACTAAGCCGACTGCTTTCTGCCCTGGATGAGCAGGTAAAAACCGCGGACGCAAAGAAAGATCCTGAACAGCTAGCCGAACTTTCCGAGCTTGCCGACACGTGCATTCGTGTGCTCGAGGCAAAGACGGGTTCTGCCGAAGTATTCATTCAACTTGCCGAGCGTGCTTTGAAACAGCACGATTACAACAGGCTGGATAAACTTGCCGACCTGCTGCAATCGCGTTTTTCGGCCGGCGAGATCGCCGAAATAGTCCGTCAAACCGAGTATCCGCAGATCAGGGCAATAGCGTACGAAACGCTTGCCTTATTGCCGGTTGCGGCGATCGTACCGCTGCTTGACGACCCGCTTTATGCGGATATAGCGGCGGGAGCGCTTGAGCAGAAAGCGTTCGAATACGATTCGGAAGAGGCAAGGGAAATTTTGGAGCAGTTCGATAATGGAAATGAAATAAGGGGCGAATAACGGCCCCTTTTTTTAACCTGCCGAGACCGCCTCGTCCTGTTTCCGCTCTAATCGCCCGGGATACATCGGAAACCGTGCGGTAATTTCCGCAACGTCCGATTTGGCTTGTTTCTTTACTGCTTCCGATTCCGGCTCATTAATTACCGACGCGATTATCTCACCGATCTTTTTCATCTCAGCCTCCTTCATTCCACGCGTGGTCAACGCAGGTGTGCCAAGACGAATTCCTGATGCAACGAACGGCTTATTCGTATCGAACGGGATCGTATTTTTATTAACGGTGATGTGGACCTCGTCGAGCGCCTTTTCGGCAACCTTTCCGGTGATCCCCTTCCCATCCATGAATACATCAACAAGCAGAAGATGATTGTCGGTTCCGCTGGAAACTATCCGCAGACCCGCCGCGCTCAAAGTCTCAGCCAGAACTTTGGCATTGTTAACGATCTGCTGTTGGTATGTTTTGAAATCGTCGCGCAAAGCTTCACCAAAAGAGACGGCTTTTGCGGCAATGATATGAACAAGCGGGCCGCCCTGAACGCCCGGGAATACGCTGCGGTCGAGGTCCTTTGCAAATTCTTCGCGGCAGAGGATCAAGCCTCCTCGCGGGCCGCGCAGAGTCTTATGCGTCGTCGTCGTTACAAATTCGCAATGCGGAACTGGTGAAGGATGCAGCCCGACGGCGACCAAACCGGCGATATGTGCGATATCAGCCATGACCTTTGCACCGACACTGCGGGCGATCTCGCCGATCCGTGCAAAATCGATGGTACGAGGGTACGCCGATGCACCGCATATTAGCAGCTTAGGCTTACTTTCTTCGGCAATTCGCTGCAGCTCGTCGTAGTCGATCTGCTCGGTTTCGCGATTGACGCCGTAATCGGCGACCTTGTAATTGATACCCGAAAAATTGAGCGGATGTCCATGCGTGAGATGGCCGCCGTGCGAAAGGTTCATCCCAAGTATCTGATCGCCGTGCTCAAGAGCCGTGAGAAGTACGGACATATTCGCTTGCGCCCCCGAATGCGGTTGAACATTGGCGTGTTCGGCGCCGAAGATCTGCTTTGCCCGGTCGATCGCCGTTTGCTCGACCACATCGGCAAACTCGCACCCGCCGTAATAGCGCTTGCCGGGATACCCTTCGGCATATTTATTCGTAAAGACTGTGCCCATCGCCTGCAAAACTGCTTCGGAAACGAAATTTTCCGACGCGATAAGCTCGAGACCATCCGTCTGACGGCGGACTTCGTCATCTATTGCATTGCTGATGATCGGATCGGTTTCGGACAGGTCTGCTGTGAAAAAATTGTTCATTTTCGTTCGGCCAAACTCTAAAATTATCAAGCAATCTCTTCTTCGGATTATACGCTGTTTGGATCAATTGAGCATTGCTTCAAGGTCGGTTTCCGAAACGATCTGAACTCCCAAACCTTCCGCCTTGGCTAATTTCGACCCTGCATCGCTGCCGGCAACAACGAAGTCTGTATTTTTGCTTACCGATGAAGACACGCGGCCGCCGCGGTCTTCGATAAGCTTTGCGGCTTCGTCGCGTGTATAATTTTCCAGCTTTCCGGTAAGGACAAACGTTTTTCCGACGAAGCGCTCGTCAAAGCTCGTTGCTCCCAGCCCATCGGTCTCAGTTTTGACACCAGCGGCTTTTAGTCGATCTATCAGTTCCTGATGTCGTGGATCTCGGAACCACTCGAACACACTCACCGCAACGGTCAGACCGATCTCATGAATCGCGTCCAGTTCCTCAACGCTGGCATTGGCGAGCTTGTCTATATCGCGGTAGTGGTTCGCAAGGATCTTTGCGTACCGTTCGCCGACATGACGTATATCTATACCGTACAACAACCGCTGCAAGCCCCGGGTCTTGCTGGCTTCGATCTGTTCGATCAATTTGGCGGCGGATTTTTCACCCTTTCGCTCAAGTGACGAAATGTCCTTGGCTTTTATGGAATAGATATCGGCAACGTCTTTGACCAATCCGTTATCGACGATCGTGTCGACCAGAACATCACCCAGACCCTCGATATCCATTGCCTTTCGCGACGCAAAGTATGCGATTCGTGCCTTAATTTTGGCCGGGCAATCAGGATTAATGCAGCGGCGGACGGCTTCGCCTTCGGGCCGGACGGCGTCGAAACCGCAAACCGGACATTTTGTGGGAAATTCGTACTCCGTTTCGCTACCGTCGCGTTTCGATTCGATGACCTGAAGTACCTGCGGGATTATCTCGCCGCTTTTTTCGATCAAAACGGTATCACCGATCTTGATATCAAGCCGTTTTATCTCATCCTCATTGTGCAGCGATGCTCGTGCGACCGTAGTACCGGCGAGCAAAACCGGATCGAGATAGGCGACAGGTGTAAGTGCACCGGTGCGACCGACCTGGACATGAATTGCTTCTAGTTTCGTCGTCGCCTGGCGGGCCGGATATTTGTAGGCGATCGCCCAACGCGGTGCCTTTGTTGTAGCTCCGAATTCCTGCTGCAGCGCCGTCGAATTTACTTTGACGACAACGCCGTCGATCTCGTAATCGAGACCGTCGCGCGCCGTCTCCATCTCGTTGATAAATGCCACCAGTTCGTCAAAATCCTTGCAGCACGCACGGTGCGGGTTAACATGAAAGCCATTCTTTTCGAGCCACCCGAAATTTTCCCAATGCGTCGGGAACATTTTTTGATTGCCGCGAAATACATCGTACGGAAACATGTCTAATCGCCGCGACGCGACGACCGCCGAATCGAGCATTCGCAGCGTTCCCGAGGCGCAGTTTCGCGGATTCGCAAACGTCTTTTCGCCCTGCATTTCAAGTTCGGTATTGATCTTTTGAAACATTGAGCGGGACAAAAAAACCTCGCCGCGGACCTCGACGTGCGAAGATCCGTCGGCTTTTAGTTTGAGCGGAATTCGCTTGATAGTTTTGACATTTGGCGTGACATCGTCACCTTTTGTGCCGTCTCCGCGGGTAGCTCCGACAGAAAGCAACCCTTCGTGATAGTGCAATGACACGCTCAAACCGTCTATTTTTAGTTCTGCGACGTAATCGAGTTTACGTCCGTCTGCAAGGCGTTCGCACCGCTCGGTAAATGCCTTAAGGTCATCCAGGCTGTATGAATTGTCCAGCGACATCAGCGGCACCGTGTGGACGAATGGTTTGAAACTTTCCGCCTTGCCGCCCACACGCTGCGTCGGGCTGTCCGGTGTGACAAGTTCCGGATGGTCGCCTTCGAGCTTTTTCAGCCGTTCGAGAAGTTGGTCGAATTCGTAATCGGAGATCTCCGGCGCATCCGTCTGGTAATAGAGTTCGTTGTGCCGGTCGATCTCGGCTCTTAAAGATTCAAGTTCTGATTGGATATTCGCAGAATTTGCCATTTTGTGGTCGATGGAAGAAACATTTTATCGCATAAACTCAGATATTAACCGGTGAAAATGATGAGTTCCCTGCTCTCGGGTTGGCGAGTACCGGCCGTGCGTGTAAAACCGCGAGCGAATTCCCTTTTGCACACTTTGGACGACAGCTTCGTCTTCGAGTTCGACGCGATGAAGATCAGCACCCGCTCCTTCATTTAGCTTTGATTCGTCGCCTACAAAAGTCAGAAACGAGACGACACTTCTGTCCGGAGCAACCGGTTTTACGATATTCACTGAAACGCCCCATGGATAATAGTTGAACATCAGGTTCGGGAAGACAAACAAGTATCGTCCGGCGACACGGCCTTCGCTGTCGAGCCCGGTTTGCAGACTCGAATACCTAAATGTCTCCGTCGTATAAGTTCCGTAATCGACAACCTGGTTCAGCGCGTGGTGAACGAACGGAATGTGAAATCCCTCGAGATAGTTCTCGCAATAGAGCGCCCAGTGAGCATTGATCTCATAATCCTTGCAGGATACGAGTTTCAATCTTTCAGGTTCGACATCCGCCAGCTTTTCAACCGTCTCAGCAACGAATGCTTCGGCCGCATCGATCGGGTTGAGAGAGACAAACAAGAAACCACTCCGCGACGCAATCGATATTTCCGGTAAATTGTCGGCTTCTGAAGGAAAATCAAGCACACCCTCGAACTCCGGCATTGAAAGAAATTTACCATCCAGCGAAAAACGCCGCCCGTGATAACCGCACCGGATCAGCTTTGCTTCGCAAGGCTCATCGATCAGGATCTTGCCGCGATGCGTGCAGACGTTCGAAAGGCATTTTATACCTTCACCGTTTCTTACAAGAAGTCCCGGTTCATCCAAAAAGCCTTCTAAAATGTTGAC